>NZ_JASBOI010000014.1:0-56410 GCF_039907245.1 Corynebacterium sp. c24Ua_83
CACGCAACGCGGTCAGCGCGCGGTAGAGCCCGCGGGTTAGCGGAGCTGGCTTAGGAAGTCATCGAGGTCGGCGAGGCCGCGGCGGATCTCCGGCGGGAGATCCAGCTCCCCCTGGGCCTGCGGCTCCTGCGGGGCGGGCACGGAGTTGCCGCCACTCGGGGCACCACCTCCCGATCCGCCGGTGGACGCGGGTGCGCCCCACTTGCCGGGGTTCGTGCCAGCGTCGTACTTCTTGTCGTAGGAGGGCAGCTTGCCGCCACCGTACTTCTTAATCATTGGCTTCGAGGCCTCGAAGAAGATCTGCGCGGGCTCGTTACCGCCGTAGAGGTTGCCGTTGCCGCATTGGCGCACGGGCGCGGTGCACAGGTTCTTGGCGGTGCCACCGTCGTTAAAGATGTAGGAGGATCCGGCCCAGCCCGAGGTGAAGCCCAGGAACGCGGCGGAGAAGCTGGTTTCCGTCGTACCGGTCTTGGCGGACAGCGGGCCACTCCAGCCGGTCGCGCGGGCGGCGGCGGAGGCGGTGCCCTGTTGCACGTCGCTGCCCAGGCCGTTAGCCAGTGCATCGGCAATCTTCTTGTCGATGGCCTGCTCGCAGTCCACCTTCTCCATCTCCACGTCCTCGCCGTTGCGGTCCTTCACGGACAGCACAGGCGTGGGCTCGCACCAGCGGCCGTGGTCGGCCAGGCTGGCGGCCACGTTGGAAAGCTCTAGCGGGTCGACGGCCGTGGGGCCCAGCACGAAGGAGCCAAGGTTGTTGTCCTTGATGTATTCCTCCACGGAGTGCTCACCGTCGAAGCTGCCCTCGTTCTTGTAGGAACGCAGGCCCAGCTTGATGGCAATGTCTGTGATGCGTTCCATGCCCAGCTTCTTCGCCATCTCGATGAAGGGAGTATTCGGGCTGGTCGCCAGCGCTTCCTTCAACGTCATGTTGGGCTTGTAGGAGCCGGCGTTTTCCACGCAGTACTTGTTTGGCGGGCAGCCGGGTGCGCCGCCTGCACCCATGCCTTCCACCTCGGCGCGGGTGGGCACGGCGAGGTTGGTGTTGAGCCCCATGCCGTCCTCCAGCGCCGCCGCAGCTGCAAAGATCTTGAACACGGAGCCGGCGCCGTGCCCCTGCAGCGAGTGGGGCAGCGGCAGCACGGATTCCCGCTCGTCCTGGCTCAGGCCGTACTTGCGCGAGGAGGCCATGGCCAACACCTGGTGCTTGCCACCCTTGGGCGTGATGTAGTTCGTCGCGGCGGATACGCCCTCCTGGTCCGGGGAGACCTTGCTGCGGGCGGCCGTCTCCGCATGCTTCTGCGCCTGCGCATCCAGCGTGGTGCGGATGGTGTAGCCGCCCTTGGCTACCTTGTCCTTGGAGATCCCCTTGTCGTCCAGGTACTCCAGCACGTAATCGCAGAAGAATCCGGAGCCACCGGCGCCGATACAACCGTTGGTGGGCACCTTCGGCTCCTCCAGCACGCCCAGCGGCTTGCTCGCCAGCTCATCCGCCTTGGCCTGCGAAAGACTATCCGCGTTCACGCGCGCCTGCAGCACGGCATCGCGCCGCTGCTTCGCACCCTCCGGGTTGGTGTACGGGTTCAGCGCACTGGTGGATTGCACGATTCCGGCCAGGAAGGCCGCCTGATTGTCGTTCAGATCCGCCGCGTTCACACCGAAGTAGGTCTGCGCCGCGGCTTGCACGCCGAAGGCGCTGTTGCCGAAGGAGACCAGGTTCAGGTAGCGCGTCAGGATCTCGTCCTTAGTCAGCTTATCGTCCAGGTCGCCGGCCATCTTCATCTCGCGCAGCTTGCGGGGCAGTGAAGTTTCGATGGCCTGGGCGGCCTCGTCCTCGTTCTCCGCTTCGATCAGCCATAGGTAGTTCTTCACGTACTGCTGGTTGATCGTCGACGCGCCCTCCGAGACCCCACCGCTAGAGACGTTCGCCGCCGCCGCGCGCAGGGTGCCGCGGATATCCACGCCTTTGTGCTGGTAGAAGCGCCGGTCCTCGATGGCAACGATGCTGTCCTTCATTGCCTGGGAGATCTTGTCCGAGGGCACTTCAGTGCGGTTCTGGTTGTACACCCAGGCGATTGTCTTGCCGTCCCGGTCGGTGATCCGCGAGCGCAGTGGCACCGAGTTGTTCTCGGAAATGTCCTGCACATTGGAGTTCATCGCGTCCGTGCTGGCGTTTACCACCCAGCCGCCCGCGCCCGCGAAAGGCAGGATGGCGGCGGCCAGCAGCACGCCACCGGCCAGGATGGCGAGGAACAGTTTCAGAAATGGCTTCGGTGCGTCCACGGCTATCACCATAACCCACGCCCCGGACAACCCTTTAGCCTTTTTGCCCTTTCTTTCTGACGCCCACGCGCCAGCCACCGGGGGTGATCACCCCCTTTGCAGATCTGTGCACCTTTAGTGGAAAAAATTTGCCGCGGCGCTGGTTTGGGAAAAGTCTCGAATGTGATGCGCGACACGATTTACTGATGGGCTGACCAGCGCGATCGTGAGGGCGTCAAAAAGAAAAGGTCGTGGGGTGGGTAGCAGATCTACAGTTTTCGCTGGTCAGTTGAATCCATACTTAATAAATGTCGCGTGGCTATCAGTTACCCCCAAAATGTGACCTATTCGACACTTCTAAAAACGTCTGAATAAAATTACTACTACAGCAAGCCTCTACGGCAGTTGGCGGCACCAAACGACAACCGACGCACAAGGCGCGAGGGCCGCCCCTGCTGGAGGCACGTTTCGGAGGAAGACAATGACTGCATCGCTTGCCCGCACGAAGGTGACCGGCGGCTCCAAGCCGACCTGCCAGCCTGCTGAACAGATCACGACCCGCGAGTCCTTTAACAACCGCGGCGAGTGGATCACTCAGGCACACTGCCGCAACGTGGATCCGGACGAGCTCTTTGTAAAGGGTGCCGCCCAGCGCAAGGCCGTGGCCATCTGCCGCCACTGCCCCGTCGTGCTGCAGTGCCGCGCCGACGCCCTGGATAACAAGGTGGAGTTCGGCGTGTGGGGCGGCATGACCGAGCGCCAGCGCCGCGCGCTGCTGCGCAAGCACCCCGAGATCACCAGCTGGGCGGACTTCTTCGCTGGCCAGCTCGAGGCTGCCAGCGCGGCAAAGAAGTAACCATTACAGTAGTTCCCATGACTAACTGGGAATACGTAACCGTACCACTGCTCACCCACGCCACTAAGCAGATCCTGGATAACTGGGGTCAGGATGGCTGGGAGCTCGTCTCCGTCCTGCCTGGCCCGACCGGTGAGCAGCACGTTGCCTACATGAAGCGCCCGCTGGAGCAGTAGGGCGAACAGAGGCAATAGGGGCAATAAAAATGGCACAGCAGAACTTTCGCCAAAAACTAGAAGAACTCGGCCTGCAGCTGCCGCCGGTAGCAGCACCCGTCGCCGCCTACGTGCCGGCCGTGCGCAGTGGCAACACCGTCTACACCTCCGGTCAGCTGCCCTTCGTGGACGGCAAGCTGCCCGTCACGGGACTGGTCGGCGCTGAGGTGACCGAGGAACAAGCTTATGACGCTGCCCGTACCGCCGCACTTAACGCTATTGCCGCCATTGACGACCTGGTTGGTATCGATAACATCGAACGGATCGTGAAGGTCAACGGATTTGTTGCCTCTACCGCGGACTTCGGTGGACAGCCAGGCGTGATCAACGGCGCCTCCGAGCTTTTGGGGGAAATCTTTGGTGAAGCCGGAGTGCATGCCCGAGCCGCAGTCGGTGTGGCCGCGCTGCCGCTGAATGCCCCCGTAGAGGTAGAGATCGTCGCGCAGATCAGCGCATAAATTCGCGGTTCGATCTACACTGGGAGGCATGAAGCACCCCGCTTATAGTCAACTACGTCCAGTAACCCCGAACGTCGGTGTCGTTCTCGCGCCGAACCCCAGCTACGCTGCTCTTGAGGGCACGAACTCCTGGGTGATTAGGGGAGAAAACGACACAGTATCCGTTGTGGTGGATCCGGGTCCGCAGGACGAGGGCCACCTGAATGTGCTGAACACCAAGGCCACCGAGGGTGGTGCGGAGATCGGCGTTGTGCTGCTGACCCACCGCCACGCTGACCACGCCAACGGTGCTCAGCGTTTCCGCCAGATTTCCGGTGCGCCGGTTCGCGCTTTCGACAAGCAGTACTGCATCGCAGCCGACGAGCTGGAGGACGGGGAGATCATCTCCTTCGAGGGGCTCACCCCCACCATCGAGGTCGTCCACTGCCCGGGCCACACCTCCGACTGTGTGGCCTTCTTTATCCACTCCAACGGCGGCACCGACGATTCCGACGTGGAGGGCATCATCACCGGCGATACCCTCGCCGGCCGCCACACCACCATGATCTCCGAGACCGATGGTGACCTGGGGGCTTACCTGGAGACCCTCGCCAAGCTGCGCGAGCGCGGTCAGGACAAGCCGCTGCTGCCCGGCCACGGCCCGGACCAGCCGAACCTGGCGGAGGTTGCACAGAAGTACATCGATCGCCGCGAGCAGCGCCTGGAGCAGGTTAAGGAAGCCCTGAAGAAGCTGGGCGATGACGCTTCGGTGAACGAGATCGTCGATGAGATCTACACGGATGTGGATCCGGTGCTGCGTAACGCCGCGGCACAGTCCACCCGCGTGACGCTGCGCTTCCTGCGCGGCGACGAGGACTAGTGCAGACTAGCGGAGGCTAGCGACCAGCTGAGGAAGCCCGCACCCGGGATCCGGGGTGCGGGCTTCCTGTCTAGCGGGCGCGCTTGGCCAGGCGCTCCGTGTCAGAGATAAGCACGGACTTGCCCTCCAGGCGGATCCAGCCGCGGTGGGCAAACTCTGCCAGTGCCTTGTTCACAGTCTCTCGGGAGGCGCCGACCAGCTGGGCGATCTCCTCCTGAGTCAGGTCGTGGTGCACGCGCAGAGCGGTGCCCTCCTGGGTGCCGAAACGGTTCGCCAGCTGCAGCAGGGCCTTGGCAACGCGGCCGGGAACGTCCGTGAAAATCAGGTCTGCCAGGGAGTTATTCGTGCGGCGCAGGCGGCGCGCCAGCACGCGCAGCAGCTGCTCGGCGATCTCCGGGTGCTCGCTGATCCAGTTGTGCAGCATCGTGGAGTCCATCGTCGCCGCGTGCAGCTCCGTCACGCAGATGGCGGATGAGGTGCGCGGACCCGGGTCGAAAATGGACAGCTCGCCGAACATGTCGGAGGGGCCCATGACGGTCAGCAGGTTCTCGCGCCCATCCACCGAGTGGCGGGCGAGCTTCACTTTGCCGCTGATGATGATGTACAGCCGGTCGCCCGGCTCGCCCTCGTCGAAGATAGTGGTGCCGCGAGGAAATTTGACGGTATCCAGTTGCTCGATGAGGGTGCGGACTGCGGTGGGATCAACACCCTGGAAGATGCCTGCCCTCGATAGTATTTCGGATACTTCTGCCATCCTTAGTTTCACTTCCGTTTCTGGCATCGCGGTGGCGCGGGTGACCACCTCACCTGTGTAGCGTGCATCACGCCAAATATGTATGGTTCGTCTCTTTTGTTAGATCATACCCAACTATGTCACAGCGCAATTCGGGGTGAAGGTACATTTGAAAATATTATTAGCTGCCGCTTTTGCTCGCAGAACTTCTTTTTCGTCGAAGTGGAAGGTTCTATGACTCGCCACACCGCCCCGTCCGGCCAGCCAGCCCAGCCCGGCCAACCCACCCTGCCCCGCATCGGCGCGCACATCGCCGCGAAGGGCAAGGAAACCCCGCTGGGCCGCAAGCGCCGCGCCCGCAAGATCAACCGCATGCTCGCCGAGGCCTACCCGGACGCACACTGCGAGCTGGATTTTAACAATCCCCTCGAGTTACTGGTGGCCACCGTCCTGTCCGCACAGTGCACCGATAAGCGCGTCAACGCCGTCACCCCGGCGCTGTTCCGCCGCTATCCCACCGCCGCCGACTACGCGGAGGCGAACCTCGAGGACGTCGAACAGCTCATCAAGTCCACCGGCTTCTACCGCTCGAAAGCCAAGAGCATCGTGGGCCTCGGCCAGGCCATCGTGGAGAAGCACGGCGGCGAGGTCCCCGGCACGCTCGAGCAGTTGGTGAAGCTCCCCGGCGTGGGGCGCAAGACCGCAAACGTGGTGCTGGGAAACGCTTTCGGCGTGCCGGGCATCACCGTGGATACGCACTTGGGCCGCCTGGCCCGCCGCTGGAAGCTCACGGAGCACGACGACCCGGTGCAGGTCGAACGCGACCTCATGGAGCTAATCGAGCGCAAGGAATGGACCCTCTATTCCCACCGGGCGATCTTCCACGGCCGCCGGATCTGCCACTCGCGCCGGGCGGCCTGCGGAGCCTGTTTTTTGGCGCGGCAGTGCCCTAGCTTCGGGATGGCGGGGCCAGCTGACCCTGAGGTGGCGTCAACAATGATTAAGTCGGACGACCGCGATCACCTGCTGGATATGGCGGGGTTTGGGGCAGGCGGCCAGGTAGACTGATTTCCTGTTATGTCTGCACCTGTCGAACACTCCGCCCGCACGCGCGCGATTATCATCGCGGTCACGCTGGTTGTTGGCATTGCGATTCTGTGCGTGCCGCTGATTGCTGCGCTGCGCGATGATTCTGCGGACGACGTAGGTGCGCCTACTTCCTCTGTGGAGGATGACGCCCCCTCAGCCCCAGCGGACGACGGTCCTGTCGAGGTAGCGAACGAGGTCCGCTGCCCAGAAGGTGCAGGCTCGGGCGCGGGCGAGGGGGAAGGCGCAGCCGGAGCCACCGTGAGCCCCGAGGCAGAGCTGAAGGACGTGCACCTTCCGTGCCTGACAGAGGGCGGTACAGGCAGCGCAGACAGCGCAGGTGAGCCCCAGACCTCCCTGGCCGAACGCCTGGCGGGCAAGCCCGCGGTCGTGAACGTCTGGGCCTGGTGGTGCGCCCCATGCCGCGAGGAACTGCCGGTGCTGCAAGAGCTCGCCGAGCAGCACCCCGAGTGGAATGTTGTGGGAGTACACCTGGATGCCAAGGGCCAGGCCGGGGCGGACATGCTGCGTGACCTGGAGGTGGATAAGCTGCCTAGCTTCCAGGATTTCAACCACACATTCGACTCCGCGGCGAACCTGCCGAAGGTGGTGCCGCTGACCGTTATCTACAACCCGGACGGCACCCGCGCGCATTTGTACGCGCAGACCTTCCGCAGTTCCGAGGAAATGGAAAAGGCGGTGCAGGAGGTTCTATGA
Organism: Corynebacterium sp. c24Ua_83; assembly: GCF_039907245.1. Taxonomy (NCBI): domain Bacteria; kingdom Bacillati; phylum Actinomycetota; class Actinomycetes; order Mycobacteriales; family Corynebacteriaceae; genus Corynebacterium; species Corynebacterium sp. c24Ua_83. The sequence goes on from NZ_JASBOI010000014.1 coordinate 7,184, forward strand.
CCAACTCGAGTTCGCAGCGGAACACCCACCTAGACCGGTGGCTCGCGCGTATGCAAGAGCAGCCCAAACTGCCTTCTAATCTGCCCGAATGGCTGCGCGACTTCGCCCGCGAGTGCCGCGAGGTGGACATCCACCAGTACCTCAACGATTCCGCCCGGATCGTGCCGGAGGTCGACGAGCATGGCCGCCCGCCCCGCTACTCGGCGGTGCTGATTCTTCTTTCTGGTGACGCCACCTTCTCCCGCCCCGCCGGAACCACAGGCAGGCAAGCCATCCCCGCCGACGCAACAATGCTTTTGACTCACCGCGCGCCGACCATGCGCAACCACAGCGGACAGGTGGCCTTTCCCGGCGGGCGTTTGGAGGAGGCCGACGCCGGGCCGGTGGAGACCGCCCTGCGGGAGGCCGAGGAGGAAACGGGGCTGAACCCGGACACGGTGGAGCCGTTTGCAGTGCTGCAGCCGATCTATATTGATCGTTCAAATTTCGCAGTGGTGCCGGTGGTGGCGTGGTGGCGTCAACCTCATGCGGTAAGCTGCCCTACAACCGAAAACGACTGGGTTGAGCCCTACCCCCTGGGCGAGCTAGTGAACCCGGGGCGCCGCTTCGAGGTGGGCTTCGCCGGCTGGCGTGGACCGGCCTGGAACCTGCACATCGGTGAGGAAAACCCGCTGGTTCTGTGGGGTTTCACCGGTGGGGTTATCAGCGCTCTGCTGCGCCGTGCGGGCTGGGAGGAACCCTGGTCCAGCGGCGGCGATAGCGGTGCGAAGGGGCCGTGGAACCTCTTCGAGACGCTGGCCGGTTCCGCCAATGGCGAGGCGCTCGGCGAGATGCGGGAAGGGTTCGACAGGGCCAACGAGATGGGCAGAAACGGAGGCGCACCATGAGCGGAGCGACGGGGTCGATGATCCTCGACATTGTGCTGGTGTTCGTTTGCCTCGGCGCGGCGATCTCCGGGTACCGGCAGGGCGGGTTTAGCGCCACGCTGAGCTTCGTCGGGGTGGCCCTGGGCGGCTACTTGGGTCTGAAGCTGATTCCGCTCGCCGTGCACTTTGCTGAGGACAAAGTGCCTGATAGCGCCAGTGCACGCTTCTTCGCAGCACTGCTCACCGTGACTGTCGTAGTGGTGGTCTGCTACGCCATCGGCTCTGGCATGGGCGCGAAACTGCGGGATAATATCCGCACGCGGGAGGCCTTAACGGCGGATTCCGCCGTCGGTTCCATCGTGCAGGTTTTTACAACGCTGCTGATCGTGTGGTTGATCCTCGTGCTGATCGCCACCGGGAACGTCGGCGGATTCGGAAAGACGATCAAGGGAAGCAAGATCCTCAGCGCGGTGGGCAACGCCGCCCCGGTGTGGTTTAAGCAGCTGCCCGCGCAGACTTCGCAGCTGATCAACGACTCGGGTTTCCCGATGATCGCCGACCCGATGGAGAACCTGCCCACCGCGGAGGTCGACCCGCCGGACAACGCGCTGATGCGATCCCCGGCGGTGCAGAACACCCGCGACAGTGTGCTGCGCGTGGTTGGCCAGGCGGAACAGTGCAGCCGGATGCTGCAGGGCACTGGCTGGGTGGTTGCCGAGGATACGGTGATGACCAACGCGCACGTGGTGGCCGGAACTAACGAGGTCACGCTGATGACGAAGGACGGCCCGCGTGAGGCACGGGTGGTGTACTACAACCCGCAGGTGGACATCGCCCTGCTCCGCAGCGAGAACCTGCCCTTTGTGCCGATGAAGTGGGCTGAAGGCGAGGGGCAGCAGGGCCAGGACGCGATCGTCATGGGCTACCCCAACGGCGGGCCGTTTAAGGCCACCCCAGCGCGCATCCGCGAGAAGTTCGTGGTCAGCGGACCGAACATCTATGCAGATGAGCGGGTGGAGCGCGAGGCGTATTCGCTGCGCGGCTCCGTGGTGCAGGGCAACTCCGGCGGTCCGCTGATCGACAAGGACGGCCACGTGCTGGGAGTTGTGTTCGGGGCCGATATTAACGAGAAGGACACAGGCTACGCCCTGACGCGGGAAGAGGTAATGAAGCACGTTGGGGACGTGACCTCGCACCAGGGCAGCCCGGCGACGGGTGCTTGCGTGGCGGAGTAGCGACTAGCGCCCCTAGGCGCGCAGGTGCTCGCGGAGTAGCTCCGCGACGCACGGCGGATCCTCCACGTGCGGGTAGTGGCCCACGCCGTAAAGCACCTTGTGCTCGGCGGTATCGGCCTTCTGGGCGGACTTCTGCGCCAGGGATTCGTCGTAGATCGGATCCATGCTGCCATCCACCGCCAGCAGCGGCACAGGTGTGGTCGCCGGGAAGGTCCGCTCGAAGCGCATCGCCTCGGGGCGGAAGCGGCTGCGGAAAGGCCAGCGCAGGTACTCGCAGGAAAGGTGGGCCACCTTATCCACCTGCATTGCTTCGCGGCGGAGTGCGGCGCTGCGGAAGTAGGCGTCCGTATCCCTAAAACCCGGGGCCACACCCGCCCTAAAGATCTTCTCAATGGCCGCGGCGTTATCGGCCAACAGCTTGCGCTCCGGAAGTCGCGGCAGTTGGGCGGACAGCAGACGGCGAGCGAAGTGCGGCTGCGAGAACGGCTGGGCCAGGATCCTGCGAAAACGCAGCAGCGGATTGATGGCGGAAAGGGTGACGAAGCTGCGGACGCGCTCCGGGTTGTGAGCCACCAAAGTCCAGGCGACCATGCCGCCGTAGCCGTGGCCGACGACGGTGGCGGTGGTGTGGCCCAGGCCGCGGATCACCCCGGCCATGTCGCTGGCGGCGGTGGTGAGGTCGTAGCCGTGCGGGGTCTTATCCGAGCGGCCATAGCCGCGCAGATCCACTGCGGCTAGGCGCAGATCCTCGCCCGCGAGTTGCCGCATCAGCGGGTGCCAGTCGAAAGCGCCACCGCCGAAACCGTGAATCAGCAGCACCAATGGTGCGTTACGGGGGCCTTGGATGTCGACGCGAAGACGCACACCCCGCGAATGCACGAAAGTGGCATGCGGGGTGTGCGGATCTACAGCGTGAGAATCTTCGGAAGTCATCTCAGGCGCGCGGGGGATTTAGGTGTACATTCCCGGGCGGCGCGCGGAGGAAGAGCCCTTGCCCTTCTGCGGGATCACGGTCTTCAGCTCGCCGACGGACTCGATGGTTTTCTCCGGTTTCTTCACGCCCTTGACCTGCTTCAGGCCAACCAGAGCCAGGATGGCGACCAGTACCAGCATGAACAGGAAGACGACCAGGAAGGCCGCCCAACGCCACATGAAGGTATCCAGTGCCTCGGCGATGGTGAAGAAGAGGAAGAAGGAGCTGTAGGCCAGGATGATGGCGGCAGCGCCGAACAGGCCCACGCCGATGCCGGCCTTCTTGGCGGAAGTAGCGATCTCGGTCTTTGCCAGCTCGACCTCGGAACGAACCAGGGAGGAAACCTGCGCGGAGGCATCCTTCACCAGGTCACTGATGCTGGCTTGACCCTTGGCATGGGTATCCACATCCGACAGCGGAATAGCGTTAACCTTCGGGTTAAAGCTATCGCGGTCGGTGAACATGCCATCGTGATCGTTGTTGCTCACTGTTAAAACTCCTGGGGGGTTACACCTAATTGACTCCCCCTAGTTTGCCAGACCACGGGGAAGATTGCGCGCGCGGGTGCATTATTGTCTTAAATATGTCTGACAATTCTGCGCAAGACCCACTCGCTGGACTGGCTGAACTGCCCGGAGTGCCGGAGGCTGTGGCCCAGGCCAACGACCACCTGGCGCGCCTGCACCGCCACCCCGCCAACCTGCGTGGCTGGGATGTCACGGGCGCGGAATCGGTGCTGCGCGGCGCGCGTGCCTCGGCGCAGCTGGACGGTGGCTCCCCGCGCTTGCCGGAGGACGGCCAGGTGGAGGATCCGATCCTGGCCGGCGCCCTGCGCGCCGCGGAGCTGCTGGCTCCGGACGGTGTGACGGAGACGGTGACCACCTGGCGGCGCGCCCCACTGCAGATCATCGCGCGCATCAACGCGGTTGCTAGCCCGCAGATGTCCGACCCAGCATTTCGCCAAAAGGCCGCGGGGGATGCGGAGTTCCTGGTGCCGGGCCGCCCGCGCCGCTCCACGGATGCGCGCCTGCAACTGCTGGGCAAGTTCATCACCGGCGGCACCAAGGTGAATGCGACGGTGCTGTCCGCGGTGATCCACGGCGAGCTGCTGACGTTGCAGTCTTTTGCGGACGCCACCGGCGTGACCGCCCGCGCTTGCTCCCGCCTGGCGACTATCGCCACTGGCCTGGATCCGCGCGGCCTGGGCGTGCCGGAGGTCTGGTGGAACCGTCGGCGCGACGAGTACCAGGCGAAAGCCGAGGGGTTTGCCAGCGGCACCCCGGAGGGTGTGGCCGAGTGGATTGTTTTCCACGCCACGGGCCTGTCCGAGGGCTCGCTGGAGGGCAAGTCGATCGCGGACGCGAAGTAGAAGTAGCTGCTAGGCCTCGTCTGAACCTTCCTCGCGCCCGCGCCACCACATCGCCAGGCCGGTTGCGGCAATGCCGAGCAGAGCCAGGGTGGCGCCCGCCCCGGCGATCACCGCTGCCTGCGGAAATAGCGGTTCCGGGCGGACGAACTGGCGGATCGGCCATTTGGCCTCCGTCGCCTGCTTCTTCAGGGGGCGGTCTGGGTTCACGGCAACCGGGTTGCCCACCAGCTTCAGCATGGGGATGTCTGTGGCGGCGTCAGAATAAGCGTAGCTTTTCCCCAGGTCATAGCCGTGTTTGCGGGCGAGCTCTAGGATGCGCTCGACCTTGGCGTGCCCCTTGTTGAAGTGCGTGATGGCGCCGGTGAAGCGCCCATCCTTTTCCTCCAGTTCGGTGGCGAAGAGGTGGTCCACGCCGAGTTCCTTGGCGATGGGTTGCACCATGACGGAGGCCGAGGCGGTCACGATGGCGATACGGTGGCCCATCTTGCGGTGCCACTCGATCAGTTCGCGCGCCTCGGCGTAGATGAACGGGGTGATGACTTCCTGCAGGGCGTCTTGGGCGACCTGGCGCAGGGGCTCGGATTCGCGATCCTTGATGATCCTGGTCAGGGCTTCTTTTGTGGACTCCAGGCCCTCCTCGGAGTGGGTGGAGAGCATGTAGTTGCCCAGCATCGCCATCATCTTCAGCACCTCGCCGGTATTGAGCAGGCCGCGTTCGGCCATCGGGCGGCGGTAGGCCAGGGATGCCGACGTGTCGATGATGGTCTTATCGAGGTCGAAAATGGCCAAAACTCGCTCTGCGCCCTTTGTGCGCGGTGGGTCTTGGTGCTGATTCACATGCGTCATTCTAGTAACATTGCACCACTTATGTCACTCTAATCTTTTTGCGTTTCGGGTTATCCACAGGGTCTAGGCCCTTTTTTATGACGCCAACCCGACTTTTCCACAGCCAAAAAATCAGGGGTACTTTTGCAAGCGCGCAACTGGGAGCCTTTGGTTCATGGGCGCAGGGAAGTCAGCAAAGCAGAGCAAGGCAGCAGCCAAGAAGGCAAAAACAGCAGCAAGGAAGAAGGGGCGGGAGCAAGCCGCACTGCTCCGGCCGGTGATCGTGGACATCGCGGACCCGCTGTGGAACAACGAGGCGCGCATGGTCGTAGCGGTGACCCGCCGGCCGATGATTATCCACGATGGTACGGAGGAGTTTGAGGCGAACCTGCTGCGCGAGCTAGATCTGAAAGACGGGTTTACCTGCCAGAACTCGGCGATCGTGTTGAGCGACAGGGAAAGCGAGTTGACCCGCCACCGACTGGTGCGAGCGATCCGCGTGGATCAGCTGGAGCCCTCCCTGGACGCCGGTGGGGCGATGGTGTTGGCGGAGATGATTGGTTCGAACGACGCGGTGCGCATCGCGGTGAGTTCGGCGGTAGGCGGTGCGGGGTCCAGCCTGTTTGCGGCCCAGCTGGCCTACTACATGTCCTGCGAGGGAAGGCCTGCGGTGTTGCTGGACGCTGACCCGCACTCCTGTGGCCTGGATCTAGTGTTGGGCAAGGAACGGCGGCCGGGGCTGACCCGCAACCAGATCCCTGCCGACTGCGACTTCGACCAGCTACGCAGTCACCTGCTGATGCTCGGCTTCGATAGCGCGGGCGGAAAGAAGATCAGCGCAGATGGCGGGGCCGTTCCCGTAATCTACGCCGACCGCTACCCGACGTTCGGCGCGCACAGCGGCGGTAGGGGACTGGACGTGGGCCAGCTAGCTGGGTTGATGCATGCGGATGACCTGGTGGTGGACTGTGGCCGCAGCCTTCCAGTGGCCGATAGCGCGAGCGCAGGATGGCAGGAGCAGTGGGGCGAAGGGGAACCCGACGTGCACATCCTGGTGGCACCCCTGACCATCCAGGGAGTGACCGCCGCCAGCGCGCTGCGAAACCGAATGCTGGAAAACGACCGAACCAAGCCGCTGATCGTGCTGCGGGAAGTCCCCGGCGCCTCCACCTCCGTGGCCGTTGCCGCGATGATGATGGACGAGGTTCCCGTAGCGGTGATTCGCCACGATGACCAGTGCACTCCCGCTCTGGATCGAGGCGAGGCCGAGTATTGGATTGAAAGCTCGCTGAAGCACGACCGCGCCCGCGGGCCGGTGCGCGAGGTGTGGGAGAAAATCCAGCACATCGTCGGCAACTGCGCGCTGCCAATCGCGGGCTAGGGGATAACAGGGACGGGGGAGACGCAGGTGGCGTCACTAAGGAAGAAGAACAAGAACAACCAGCCGGAAGCGGAGCGCGGGCTGCTGGCGATCGTGCGCGACGACCTGGCTGAACAGGGGATTAGTAGGCCGGACGAGCACGACCTTTCGCGCAGCCTGCACCTGATCGGGAAGGCGAGCGTGGAGAACGTGCGCACCCTGCAGAGGGAGTTCAGTGGGCTGGGGCCGCTGGCGGGACCGCTACAGGATGCGCAGGTGACGGACGTGGTGCTCAACGGCGATGGCAGCGTATGGGCGGATCGGGGCGAGGGCATGCAGCCGATAGACGGGGTGCAGATCGGCGTGGAGGCGGCGCGCGACCTGGCGGTGCGGATGGCGACGCTGTGCGGGGAGCGGCTGGACGAGGCCCGGCCCTTTGCCGACGGGGTGCTGCGCGAGCTGCCTCCGGACGTACCGGCGCAGGCGATCCGCGTGCATACGCTGCTGGCTCCACCGGCGGCGGGCGGCAGTTGCATTAGCTTGCGCGCGATTAAGGGGCAAAAGAACTCCTTGGATGCGCTGGTGCAAGGCGGTCTGGCCAGCGAGGAGATGGCGGGCGTGCTGCGGCGGATCGTGCGGGCGCGGCGGAACATCCTGATTAGTGGCGGGACGGGCGCGGGGAAGACCACCCTGCTGGCCGCGCTGTTGGCGGAGGTGGCCTACGACCAGCGGCTGCTCGTGGTGGAGGACACCCCGGAGCTGCTGATAGACCATCCGCACGTCGTGGCGCTGGCCACCCGCGAAGGCAATGCGGAGGGGGCGGGTGCGATCTCCATGACGGCGCTGGTGAAGCAGAGCCTGCGCATGCGCCCGGACCGCATCGTGGTGGGCGAGATCCGCGGCCCCGAAGTGGCGGACCTGTTGGTTGCCCTGAACACCGGGCATGCGGGCAGTGCGGGGACTATCCACGCGAACGACCCGGCCAGCGTGCCGGGGCGGCTCGAGGCGCTGGGTGCGATGGCCGGGCTGGATCGGATAGCACTGACCCGCCAGGTAATCGACGGAATAGACGTGGTGCTGCACGTTTCCCGCACGGAGCAGGGACGACGGCTGACGCACATCGGGCGGCTGGTCGGCGACGAGCGGGCGCGCATTGAGGTGCTGTGGCACTGGCGCGACGGCGCCCGTGCGGGATTCGAGGAGTTCAGCGATGAGCTGGGCTGATGGGAGGGCAGAGATATGATTCCGGTACTTGCGGTGGTGGCGGGCGCATTGATGGTGGCTTTCACCCTGAAGGTCGTGGCGGGGCGGATGCTGCGGACCCACCGGCAGATGAAAACCCTGGCCGAGGTGCGCGATGTGGTGGATGCCATCGCCCGCGAAGTGGCCGCGGGTGCCCGACCATTGGAGGCCGTCGAGCACGCGGCTGAGGGGTTGAAATCCGAGGCGCTGCGCCACGAGGTGGACGTTGCCTGCGTGAAGGTGCGCCTGGGCGCCGCGCCGGGTGCCGGATCTGGTGGCGCCGCACCGGGTGAGGGGACTGGTGGAACCGCGCCGGGCAGTGACGCCCCGAGCTCCCTTGCCCACCTATTCCACATCTGGGGCATCTCCCACCGCCACGGCGTGGGGTTGGCAGCGCTGGCCCGGGCGCACGTGACGGACATTGATGCGCAGCTGGCGCACATCTCGAAGTCCACCTCCGCGACGGCGGGCGCGCGGCTGACAGTCACGGTGCTGCTGGCGCTGCCGATCGGCGCAGTGGCGCTGGGGCAGAGCAGCGGGCTCGGCACGCTGACCTTTCTGCTGACGAATGTGCTGGGAGTACTGCTTTTCTTGGCCGGGGTGGGACTGGTGTGCGCCGGCACCCTGTGGACGGAGCATCTGAGCGAATCGCTGACCGCATCCCCACTGGGCGGGGTGGGTGTGCGGGCCGGACCTGCCGGCTCCACACCCGTGGGTCCGCTGGACGCGGCCCGTGCCCTCGACGTTTCCGCGGCTGCGCTGCGTGCCGGAAAGGCATTGTTGCCAGCCTGGGACGTGGGGGTGGGGCAGTTAGTCCACGATGGTGAACACGATGGGGAAGGGGACCTCGGCCGCGCCATGGCGCTGCTGAACCTCGGTGGGGGGAAGGATGCCTGGCTAACGCTGGCCGAGCATTCCCTCTTTGGTCCCATCGCCCGCCAGGCGGCGCAGCAAACCCGCGCCGGAACATCGCTTGCCGATGGAATGCATCAACAGGCCGAACATCTCCGCCGCGTTGCCGCCGACAAGGCAACCGCCGGAGCCGAGAAGGTCTTGATCGCATTGGCTGCACCACTGACCCTCTGCTTCCTCCCGGCCTTCGTCTTCGTCGGCTTGATACCGCTGGCCATCGGAATGGCCTCGCTTTAGGAACCGGCGCAAGGCGAAGGGGCACTCCCGGGGGAAGCAGTCCACACCGACATCCGACGTCTACCGATCACATCTCACTCAACACGGCGGCGTGCCTTTCGTGCCGCCGAGGAAGGACACTGACCATGACCACTCCAACCATCACCGTTCCAACCACCCTCACTCCAACTACACCCACCTCAACCGCTTTCACACCGACTGCGGTGCCAGAGCAATTCCAGGCCGCGCCGGTCAAGACGGACCCGAGCACTGGAATCGCGGAAGAAACATATTCTGACCTGCACCCAATCACTCGTTGGTGGAACCAGATTATCGGCGCTATCTATAGTCGTTACGCAGATGATAAGGGAATGTCCACCGTGGAATACGCTTTGGGTTGCGTGGCGGCAGCCGCCCTCGGAGCGCTGCTGTACACCGTCGTTACCTCGGACACCGTGGAGCAGGCACTCAGCGGAATTTTCGATAGGGCACTGAACACAAAGTAGCCCGGAAGGCTCCTGATTAGCCGCCGGGGCCACACCACGCCCCGCGCTCCTGAGCTCTTCAAGGCTCGGGCGCGTGGGGGGCGTCACTAAAAACACACACCACGAACTACGCACAAGAATCTTTAACCAGGAACGAACATGAACACAGTCGAAGGCGCCATCGTCCTGTCCGCCATAACGCTCGTCGCCGGTGGATCCGCCGCGGGATTGGTCACTATGTCGCAGGCAGCCTCGGCGCAATCGCTGGCGCGGACCGTCGCCCGGGCCGAAGCGCGTGGCGGCGATGGGGTTGCGCTCGCCAGGCAGATTGACGCCACCGCGGCCGTCTCTACAACCCGCGAAGGTAGTGCGGAATCGCCGCTTGTGCGGGTGAAGGTTACCAAGGACGGGGCTTTGTTCGACGTCCACGGCGAGGCCGTCACGTTGGTGGAGCCGGACGGCGAATAGAGGGGATCGAGTTAGATGACGGGGAGTGAAAGATGAGCACTGTCTATGGGGCGATGGTCACGCTCGGCATTCTGTCGGTGGTTTCCCTGTTGGCTATCGGCAGCGCCATGCTGGGTCACAAGGAGCAGGCCAGCACGGCCGCGGACCTGGCCGCGCTATCGGCGGCGATGGTGGTGCAGACGGGAGAAGGCGAGCCGTGCGATACAGCGAGAAGCATCGCCGGCGCCAACGGCGCCGACGTGGAAAGCTGCGAGGTCAAAGGCGAGTTCGTGACGGTGGACGTCACCACCCGCATGGGATCGAACTCCCGCATCCTCCCGCAGAAGGCGCAGGCCATCGCCGGGCCAGCGGAGTAGCCGGGCGCACTGCTAAGGGGGTGCGAAGCGTGGGCGCGAAGGCGTGCTTGCGCGGGCTAAGCGTTGCGGAACAGGTTCGCCAGGAACGGGGTGGAGTGTACCTGCGAAGCGGGTACGGTCCCGCCGTGGTCGGTGGGATACCAGTGAACCTCCACCCGCTGGTTACGGCTGCGCATATCCCCGATGAACTGATTGATCCACATGTCCGTATTCAAGATGATGCCGATAGGAGTGGGCACATCCATATCCTTCAGGCCGTGGCCCAGGAAAACCGGCTTATCGTAGCCAGTCGCAGGAGTTTGCATGAACTCGCGCAGCGCGGGCTCCAGACCTGGCACCTCGCGGAGCGGCTTGGAGAACGCCCGTGCGACATTGGTGCCCTTTAGGGCTTCGGAAAGCTCCGGATAACAAGAATCCTCGGCGGCCTTCACCATGCGCTTGCCCTCGTCAGTCAGGGCGGAATCGACATCCACGTTTGGGTTGGCCTCCCGGAACGCCGCGACAATATACATTGCGTAGGTGTTCAAACCGGCTGGTAGGGGAACCGGCGGGAAGGTCGGGCTGCCCGCCAATACTATCTCCTCAACATAAGCCGGGGCGCCCGTGGCCACCGTGCCCAGGAAGTTGAGGTTCGCCTGCTTGCTCCGCTCCGTTGCCCGCAGCGCGACGTGCAGGGCCGCGCCGCCGCCCTGGGACTGGCCAATGACCGCCCAGTTGCGGGAAAGCTTCTGGCCACCCTGCTTCACCGCAGGTAGATCCTGCGCGGCGATCACGGAATCCACCACGTTAGCGGCGGTGGACTTGCCGTTGAGGTAGCTCATCAGCCCCTCGGTGCCCATGCCCGCATAGTCACTGGCGACGATCGCATAGCCCTGGTTGAGCCAATGGTTCAGATGGTCGTGGTCCCGCTGGGAGCGCGGGTTCATCGACGGAGTGCACTGATCCGCCAAGCCCACCGTTCCGTGCGCCCACGCCAGCACCGGCCAGCCACCAGCCGGAGCCTTGCCCTTCGGGAAGAACACCGCACCGGTGGAAGGCGAGACCGCCCCGTGCTGGTTGGTCGTCGAGCAGCTAAAGCGGAACTGCTGCCCAGCCGCAGACAAACCGACCGCCGGATCAAGCGGAACAGTGTTCATCAGCGCCCCCGCCTTAGCTGGAACCGCGCCGATCTGCAGCCCACTATCCACCGGGTTGCCAGCGAATGGAGCCGGGGTGCGCATCTGCTCGCCCTTGTTGACTAGTGCGGAAGCACTCGACTGCGGTCCGGACGGCGCCGACCCAGACGGCGCTACGGACTGCGCGGTGGCCACCCCGCCCATCCCGGACAACGCAACCAAGGACATCGTGGCGGCGATGCTCGCCTTAAAACCCCGCCGGAACCCAGTATGATTTTTCCCAGAAAAAGACTTCATGGGGGAAAGTATATTCTCAGGCGAGCTGAGATGTGGGCGTCCTAAAGAAAAACAGTGAACTAACCCGCCGCCCCGGCCAGTGCCTGCAACAACAACACCGCACCCGCCTTGAACAGTGGATCATTGCCGTTGCCACACTTCGGCGACTGCACACAGGAAGGGCAGCCGGACTCGCACTCGCAGGTCTCCACGGTCTCGGCGGTGGCGGCCATCCACTCGGCAAAGCGCGCAAAGCCCTGCTCGGCGAAGCCCGCGCCGCCTGCATAGCCGTCGTAAACGAACACCGTCGGCAGACCCGTATCCGCATGCAATGCGGTAGAAACGCCACCAATATCCCAGCGGTCGCACGTTGCAATCAGCGGCAACAGGCCAATCGCCGCATGCTCCGCGGCATGCAACGTTCCCGGCCACGTCGGCTCCGGCAGCCCCAGATCCAGCAGCACGTCCGGATCCACGGTGTAAGCCACCGCGCGGGTGCGCAGCGATTCCGGCGGCACGTCCAACGGAACGGTCTCCAGGATCTCGCCGCCCGGCAGGCGCTTCCGATAACCGCTGACGGTATGCGAAACCTCCACGTCCACATCCGCCAGCCACACCCCGTCGCAGACCTTGCGTGTCCCCCACGTGCGCCGCACCGCAATGTCGGTCTCGCGGATCACCTGGGTGGTGTACTCCGGGAACTCGGGCCGCACCCACGCCACGGATTCCTCCAGGTCCAGCAGCTGCACCACGAACGTCTCGCCCTGGTGCATGTACACCGCCCCGGTGTGCACGTCCGACGTTGCGCGCGACTGGTCCACCGTGCCCAGCAGTCGGCCGGAATCGGCCTCCACGATCGCCACCTGGGCTGCCGCCCCGCCGCGGATCGAGACCCGCGAATGCACCTGCTCCGCCACCTTCAGATCCGCGAAAATGCCCCGCGGCCTGCGCTTTAGCGCGCCCTGGCGCAGCAGGTGCTCCACCACCCGCTCCGCACCCCAGTGCGCCACCTCCGCCTCGGACAGGGGTTTTTCCGCCGCCGCGCACACCACATGGTCGGCCAGCACGTAGGGGTTCGTCGGGTCGAACACCGTGTTCTCCACCGGCCGGTCCAGCAAAGCCTCCGGGTGGTGCAGCAGATACGTATCCATCGGGTCGTCCGCGCCGACCAGCACCACCAGTGCGCCCTGCCCGCGCCTGCCCGCGCGCCCGGCTTGCTGCCGGAAGCTGGCGATATTGCCGGGGAAGCCGCTGGTCACCACCACATCTAGCCCGCCGACGTCGATGCCCAGTTCCAGCGCGTTCGTCGAGGCGATGCCCAGCAGCTCGCCGTTGTCGAAGCGACGCTCCAGCTCGCGGCGATCCTCCGGGGTGTAGCCCGCGCGATAGGCCGCCACCCGCACCGCATCCGCGCTGCGCCCCAGCGCCGACAGCTTCTCCGCGGCGGCGACGGAAACCACTTCCGCCCCGCGCCGGGAGCGCACGAAAGTCAGCGTCCGCGCGCCTTGGGCGATCGCCAGCCCCATCACGTCCGCGGCCTCGGAGTTCGCCGCCCGCCGTACTGGCGCGCCATTCTCGCCCTCCACGTCCGGCAGGAACCCGGGCTCCCACAGCGCGACGGTCTGCTCGCCCGCGGGCGCCCCGTCGTGGGTCACCGCTACCACCTCCGGCCGCCCCGTCAGCCGGCGTGCGTGCGCGGCCGGATCCACGCTGGTCGCGGACGCCAACACGACCGTCGGAGCCGTCTCGCACAGCCGTAGCAGCCGCCGCAGCACCATCGCCACGTGTGCGCCGAACACCCCGCGGTACACGTGGCACTCGTCGATCACCACATAGCGCAGCGTGCGCAGCAGCCGGCTCCAGGACCGCGGGTTCCCCAGTATCGAGGCGTGCAGCATGTCCGGATTCGTCACAATCACCCGCGCCTGGTCGCGGATCACCCGTCGCGTCTCGGGCGGGGTGTCGCCGTCGTAAGTGGCCACCATGATGTCGTTCAGGTTCGCCGCGCCCGCGCACATCCGCGCCAGTGCCGCCCGCTGGTCCTGCGCCAGTGCCTTCGTCGGTGCGATATAAAGGGCCGTCGCGGTGCTCGCCGTAGCCAGGTCGCTCAAGGCCGCGAGTTGGTAGCCGAGGCTCTTTCCGGACGCCGTGCCGGTGGCAACCACCACATCCCGGCCCGCATGTGCGTGGCTCGCAGTCTCCACCTGATGCGACCAGGGCACAGAAATTCCCTGCTCATGCAGGTATTCCACCAGGGTCTCGTCGGCCCATTCCGGCCACTGCGCCGTTTGTGATTGGCGGGCGGGGATGGTGCGCGTATGGGTGACGGTGGAGCGCGGAAACTCGGGCGTCAGATCGGCCAGAAGTTCCTCGCCGAACGACGGCGCCGCGCTACTCGCCGTGCTGCTTGTCGGGCTGCCTGCAGTGCCGCTTGCGGGATCTCCGGGCGCGGAGTCTGGGGTAAGGGGCGTGGGGTCAGACATTAAAGTCAGTTCTAGACCCATTAGGGGGTGGATACAAGTTATTGTCCTGCGGAATCCAAACTCGCCCGAATGTTTAACCCGCAACGTGGCAGACTGTCGTGTGGTTATTAAAATCCTCGGAACTTTTCCGCTCGCCTCGGCGTGAGGTGGGGTCTCGTTGGGTTTTGGGCCGATTGGGTTGGAAACGAAGTATCTTCCGACCTCGGCGTTTGGTGGTCGCAGAAGACTTGCGCCGGACAGATTCAACAAGATAGGTAGAAATTCATGGCACAGGGAACCGTCAAGTGGTTCAACGCGGAGAAGGGCTTTGGCTTCATCGCCCCGGACGACGGATCTTCCGACGTCTTCGTCCACTACTCTGAGATCCAGGGCAGCGGCTTCCGCACCCTCGAGGAGAACCAGAAGGTCGAGTTCGAGATCGGCGAGGGCGCCAAGGGCCCGCAGGCCCAGAACGTCACGGCTCTTTAAACCCACAGGGTTTCAGCAAGCCCCCGCCCGCGGTGCATATCGCGCCCAGGCGGGGGCTTCGCCGGTTAAGGCCGCGCCTACCCCGGTTGCAAATAAATTGCGTAAACCGCGTAGTGTCGCTTAGAAATGCGTAAGTGGCCCCCGGAAAGAACCATTGCAATAAACCTGTATAAACAATGGCACCCGGCAAACTTAAAATTTTGAAGGATGTGTGAAATCAACCGATGGCAAACGATGACGTCAAACGTCTAGTGATCGTTGAGTCGGCGACGAAGGCCAAGAAGATCGCCCCGATCCTGGGGCCGAACTACATCGTCGAGGCTTCCGTCGGGCACATCCGTGACCTCCCCCGGGGCGCGGCAGACGTACCGGCCAAGTATAAGAAGGAGCCGTGGGCACGTCTGGGCGTCGACGTCGATAAAGATTTCGAGGCGCTCTACGTCGTCAGCCCGGATAAGAAAAAGAAGGTCTCCGACCTGAAAGCCAAGCTCAAGCAGGTCGACGAGCTGTACCTGGCGACAGACCCCGACCGTGAGGGCGAGGCCATCGCGTGGCACCTGCTCGAGGTGCTGAAGCCGAAGGTGCCGGTGCGCCGCATGGTGTTCCACGAGATTACGAAGAACGCCATCCTCGAGGCCGCACAGAACACCCGCGAGCTCGATTACGACCTGGTCGATGCACAGGAATCCCGCCGCGTGCTGGATCGCCTGTACGGCTACGAGGTCTCCCCGGTGCTGTGGAAGAAGGTCATGCCGCGTCTGTCCGCCGGCCGCGTGCAGTCCGTCGCCACCCGCGTGATCGTCGAGCGCGAGCGCGAGCGCATGAAGTTCGTCGCCGCGGAGTACTGGGACTTGAGCGCCACGTTCGGCGTGGTAGATGCTGTTTCTTCTTCTCTTGATGACGCCGCCCCGGACTCCTTTGAGGCACGGCTGGCAACGGTCGCTGGCAAGCGCGTGGCCCAGGGCCGTGATTTTGGCGATGACGGCAAGCTGAAGGCCAGTGCAAAGGAGACCTTTGTGCTGGACGGGGCGAAGGCGAAGTCCCTGGCCGACGGGCTGCAGGGCCAGGAGTTCGCCGTGACGGCGGTGGAGGAAAAGCCCTACACCCGCCGCCCGTACCCGCCGTTTATGACCTCCACCCTGCAGCAGGAGGCTGGCCGCAAGCTCCGCTTCACCTCGGAGCGCACGATGCGCATTGCGCAGCGCCTGTACGAAAATGGCCACATTACTTATATGCGTACCGACTCGACCACCCTGTCGACCGCCGGTATTGAGGCCGCCCGCAAGCAGGCCAAGGAGCTCTACGGTGTGAAGTTCGTGGCCGATGGTCCGCGCCAGTACTCCCGCAAGGTGAAGAACTCGCAGGAGGCTCACGAGGCGATCCGCCCGGCGGGCGAGACCTTCCAGACTCCCGGCCAGCTGAGCAACCAGCTGGATGCCGAGGAGTTCAAGCTCTACGAGCTGATCTGGCAGCGCACCGTGGCCTCCCAGATGGCCGACGCGAAGGGCCAGTCGATGAAGGTCACCGTCGCCGGCGACGCGAAGTCGGGCGAGACCTGCGAGTTCACCGCAACCGGCCGCACCCTGACCTTCCCGGGCTTCCTGAAGGCCTACGTGGAGGTCAGCCGCACCGCCGATGGCCGCGACGTGGCCGATAACGCGGAGAAGCGACTGCCGCAGCTGACCAAGGGCGACGAGCTGAACGCGCGCGACGTGGCCGCCGACGGGCACTCGACGAACCCACCTGCCCGCTACACCGAGGCCTCGCTGGTGAAGAAGATGGAGGAGATGGGCATTGGCCGCCCGTCGACCTACGCATCCATCATCCGCACCATCCAGGACCGCGGCTACGTGCTGCCGCGCGGCAACGCGCTGGTGCCCTCGTGGGTGGCCTTCGCCGTCGTCGGCCTGCTGGAGCAGAACTTCGGCGCGCTGGTGGACTACGACTTCACCTCCGCGATGGAGGACGAGCTGGATGCCATCGCCGCGGGCGATCAGGATCGCGTGAACTGGCTGAAGGGCTTCTACTTTGGTGATAGCTCCCGCCCGGAGGCCCCGGGCGCGGTGGTGCCTCGCCTGGGTGGATTGAAGCACATCGTGGGCGACAACCTGGAGCAGATCGACGCCCGCCGGGTGAATTCCCTGCACATCTTCGATGATGAAAACGGCGTGCCGATCGTCGTCCGCGTGGGCCGTTACGGCCCCTACCTGGAGCGCATTAAGCCGGTACCGGAAGGGGCGCCGGAGGGCACCGAGCCGGAGGTGCAGCGCGCAAACCTGCCTGAATCCATGACCCCGGACGGGCTGACTCTGGAGGTGGCCGAGAAGCTCTTCGCCACCCCGCAGGGCGGCCGAGAGCTGGGCACCAACCCGGCCAACGGGCGCACCATCGTCGCTCGTGAGGGCCGCTATGGCCCTTACGTCACCGAGGTGCTCGGCGAAGACGAGGAATCCCGCGTGGCCGAGGAGGCCGTGAAGGTCTGGGAGGCCGAGCGCGACGAACAGGATCGCGAGCGCGAGGCCGAGGGCAAGAAGCCGCTGAGCCGCGAGACCAAGACCGCGCAGGCGCAGAAGGAAAAGCGCGTCAAGCAGATCGTCGAGGAGACGCTGAAGCCCAAGACCGCCAGCCTGTTCAGCGGCATGGAGCCAGCCAGCGTGACGCTGGAGGAGGCTCTGAAGCTCATGAGCCTGCCGCGCGAGGTGGGCGTCGACCCGAGCGACAACGAGGTGATCACTGCCCAGAACGGCCGCTACGGCCCCTACCTCAAGAAGGGCAAGGATTCCCGTTCGCTGGCCAACGAGGAGCAGATCTTCACGATCACCCTCGACGAGGCTCGGCGCATCTACGCCGAGCCGAAGCGTCGCGGTCGCGCCGCCGCGCAGCCGCCGCTGAAGCAGCTGGGTGATAACGACGTCTCCGGCAAGCCGATGTCCGTTAAGGACGGCCGCTTCGGTGCGTATGTCACGGATGGCACCACTAACGCCTCCCTGCGCAAGGGCGATACCCCGGAGACGATGACGGACGCCCGCGCGAATGAGCTGCTGTCGGAGCGGCGCGCTAAGCAGGCAGCCGAGGGCTCGGCACCTGCGAAGTCGAGCCGCAAGGCTGCGAAGAAGTCGGCCAAGAAGACGACCAAGAAGGCCGCAAAGAAGTCGACGAAGAAGACCGCCAAGAAGCCGCCGACGCTGACCAAGCGCACGGTGAAGAAGTCTCGCTAAATCGCCCTTACTTTTGGGAGGGAACTGATACGTTCATAAGCATGCATCAGCTCCCGAAGTTCACCGTCGTCACTCTTGCTCCGAACCTGCCCGGCCCCGTCGCGGCCAAGCGCCTGCATGAACTCGGAGGCACCGTCATCAAGGTCGAAGGTCCTGGCAAGGCCGCCGACCCCATGCGCATGTACTGCGAGCCCTACTACCAGCACCTGGTGGAGGGCCAGGAGGTGCGCAGCATCGACCTGAAGCAGGAATCTGGCCTGCAGGAACTACACGAACTGCTGGCAGAGGCGGATCTGCTGCTCACCAGCTCCCGTCCGGCCTCACTGCAGCGCCTGGGGCTCGGCTGGGAAGACCTCCACGCACGCTACCCGTCCCTGGCGCAGGTGGCGATCGTCGGCCACTCCGGCGAGCACGTCGACGTCGCCGGCCACGACCTGACCTATGAAGCACACGCGGGCACCCTTTCCTTCAACGGCGATGAGCCCGTCATGCCCGTAGTCCCCATCGCCGACCTGGCGGGCGCGGAACGCGCCGTCTCGCAGGCGCTGGCAGCCCTGTGGCAGGCGAGCGCCACCGGCCAAGGCAGCTACCACGAGGTAGCCCTGGCGGACATGGCCACGGAGTTCGCCACGCCCGCCCGCTTCCGCCTGACCGGCCCGGACACCCTGCTGGGTGGCCTGCTGCCGGGTTACGGCCTCTACCAGGCCGAGTGTGGGGGCTGGGTGGCTATCGCCGCGCTGGAACTGCACTTCTTCGTCGGCCTCATCGAGGCGCTGCACGCCGAAGGCCTGCTGCCGGAGGGCACCACGGCCGAGCAGCTGCAGTCCAAGGGAATCACCGCCGAACAGCTGGCCGCGGCAGTGGGGCAGAAGACGGCGGCGTGGTGGGACGAGGTGGCGTCGAAAAGAAACCTCCCTATCGCCGCAGTACGGCGCGGGGCCTAAGCCTCCGAACGGTCGGCCAAGGTCGCGCGGATGGGGCGGGCGATCTGCGTCATCTCGCGGCGGCCGCGCAGCTCCACGGACTTCATCATGGTCCAGCGGGCCTGCTCGGCCTCGTTGGCCGCACGCAGGGTCGCGGCGCTGGTCAGCACCTGGCCGGGGGTCTTCTTCGCCAGATCCGTCAGGCGGGCGGCCTGGTTTACAGCGTCACCGATGACGGTGTACTCGAAGCGATCCTTCGCGCCGATGTGGCCCGCGACGACGGACCCGGCGGCCACGCCGACTCCCGCGGCGAACTCCAGGCCCTGCAGTTTCGCCTTTAGCTCGCGGGCGGCGGCTAGTGCGTGGCCGGCCACATCGTCCAGGGGCAGAGGTGCACCGAACACGGCCAGCGCGGCATCGCCCTCGAACTTGTTAATGATGCCCTTGTTGGCGTGCACGACCTCCACCACGCGGTCGAAGAACTCATTGAGGGCCTTCACCACGTGCTGCGGTTCCTTCTCCGTGGCAAACCCGGTGGAGCCGATCACGTCCACGAAGAGCACGGCCACGTGCCGGGTTTCGCCGCCAAGCTCCGGCTTTTCCTCCAGCGCGCGGCGGGCGACCTCGGTGCCGACGTAGCGGCCGAAGAGGTCCGAGACCCGCTGGCGCTCCTGCAAACCGCGCATCATCTCGTTGAAGCCGGCCTGCAGCACTCCGATCTCCGAGGAGTCGTAGATCCGCACGTCCGTGTTCACCTTGCCGCGACGCACGCGGTTGATGGCGTATTGCAGCTCGCGGATCGGGTCGGCCACGGCCATGGAGAACAACATGGTGCCCATGAAGCCGGTCAGCAGGGTGGTCAGCGCCAGCGCCAGCATCGCCGGGATGATGCCGCGCGAGCTTTCGGGGTAGAAGTCGGTGGCCGCGGCGAACAGCAATAGCACCATGCCCAGCACGGGCACGGCGGAGGTCAGCGCCCACGTCGTCATCAGGCGGTGCGAAAGAGGGGACAGCCGCGAGTGGTCCGGCGCGCCCTTGGCCAGCGCCTTCGCGGCGACTGGGCGCACCAGGCGTTCGGCCTCCATGTACGTCATCAGGCTCACCATCATGCCGCCGAGCGTGGCCGTCACGCCGACAGTTATGCCCCACTCGGTGCTATGCCTCCAGGCCACGACGGTGAACAGCACCACCCCGATGCCCCACAGCACAATGCCCGTGACGGTCTGCAGCAACGGAATGCGCAGCACCAGGTCGCGCACCATGTTCGGGTCGTAGGCCTGCGGTGTGCGCTGCCAGCGCAGCACGGGAGCGAAGAAGTACAAAGTCATCGCGATGCCGGCGACCACGGCCACTCCGAAATAGATCAAGTACAGCGAGGCGATGGTGGTATCCGGGCTCGTCAGCTCACGCGCGGCGGGCAGCGGAATGAAGAAGCGCAGGAACGTCGCCACAGCGGTAGCGCCGATAACGTTCGTGGCCAGAACGGTTGCTGCGTACAAGGGCCAGGAGGTTCCCCAGGCCCACGAGAGGTAGCGCAGCAGTTGTTTCATGCCCTTCAGATTAACGCACGTCGTCCCGCGCCGGGTGCGTCTGCCCTGTCCTTGTCGGTAGCTACACTAAGTAACCATGACGGAAACCACGCCGGCCACTACTGCGGCCACTACCCGGGCCACCGCCGCCGAAGACGCGCCGGGGGTTTTCGGGCGCATCACCGCGGAATCCGTCCGTCGCCCGTTGCAGAGGGCTGTGGAGGATCCGCAGGCGATGACCCATTCGTGGCTGTTTACCGGCCCGCCCGGCTCGGGGCGGTCCATCGCGGCGAAGGTCTTCGCTACCGCTTTGGTGTGCCCGCATGGCGGCTGCGGCGAGTGCGATCAGTGCCGGAGCGCCGCCGCGGGCACGCACCCGGACATCCTGTGGGTCTCTACCACCGGCGTGGTGCTGACGGTCGACGAGATCCGCGGCGCCATCCACGAGGCCGCAAACATGCCCACCGTCGCCCGCTGGCGCGTGGTGGTTGTGGAAGATGCCGACCGCCTGAACGATGCCGCCGCCAACGCTTTGCTGAAGTCCGTCGAGGAGCCACCCGCCCGCACCGTCTTCCTGCTGTGCGCGCCCTCGACCGACCCTTCGGATATTGCGATCACCCTGCGGTCGCGCTGCCGCCACGTGTACGTGCCCACTCCCTCGCCGGCGGCGGTCAAGGGGGTCTTGCTTAGTGACGCCACCTTAAGTCTCAACGAAACCCAAGCCCAATGGGCCGCCGACGTCTCGGCCGGACACATTGGAAGGGCTCGCCACCTGGCTAGCGACGAGGCCGCCCGCACCAAACGCGCCACCGCGCTGAAGCTGCCGCAGCTGGTGTACGAACCCAACGCGCTGTACCGCTTCACCTCCGAGCTGGTGAAGAAGGCTGAGGAAGAGGCCGCCAGCGAACTGGAAAAGCTGGATCAGCGGGAGCATGAGGAGCTGGAGAGCAGCCTTGGCGTGGGCGCGAAAGGCAAGGGTGCTGCAAAGGCCCAGCGGGGGGCGTCCGGAAGAATGAAAGAGCTAGAAAAAGAGCAGAAGAACCGGCGCACCAGAAGAACCCGCGACTCGCTTGACCTGGCGCTGATCGACATTGCCGGGCTGTACCGCGACGCGATGCTGCAGGCCGCGGGCGCGGTGGATGGCGATGGCGTGCCGGTGGGCGGCCACCAGCACCCGGACATGGCGGCAACGTCGAAGGAACTGGCGCGCCGCAACAGTGCATCGGCGATGATGAGCTGCATCGATGCGGTGATGGAATGCCGTGAGGTGCTGGGGTACAACGTGCGGCCGGAGGTGGCGCTGGATGCGATGGCCGGGCGCCTGCAGCAGTGCTGCGGGGTGGCCTAGCGGGTATCCGGGCGAGCCCCGGGTGACGTTTTGGTGCTCAGGGTTTGCGTCGGCTAGGATAACGCTTCGTACTTAATGTACGCGCCGCTTTAGCTCAGTCGGCAGAGCGTTTCACTCGTAATGAAAAGGTCGCGAGTTCGATTCTCGCAAGCGGCTCCACTGTCATGAGTCGCGACTAGTTGATACTTCAGTCGCGATACTCATTCCGTTCAACCCCACCTTGATCCGGCAGTCGTTATAGAACTCAATATAACCGGCGATGGCATCTTCCAGTTCCTGGTTGGTGTTCCACATCTTCCCATAAAACATTTCGTTTTCATCGGACCAAAGAATCTCTCACAAGCTTCATTGTTAGGGCTGCATCCTTTTTCCACATCGTGTAATCCCAAACAGCGATCGAAGCAGTCAGTACGTGTCATTGAAGCATGCCAGCTTAACTGAGCCCGGAACCCGGCTAAGTGTAGGGACAGTCGGCAATTCTTATGGCTGCGCTTTGGCTGGGATAATCTACGACCTCTACAAAGCGTAACTGAACCCAGAACACTTCAAGGCTTCGTCTTTTCAGCGGATGCTGGTGGGTGCAGCTTATCGAACAGGTGCGGGTAGCGTTTCTTCATGGCTGCGGACAGGGAAGGGTCCGTTAGGAGGCGGGTTAGTTGGGTCAGAATGTCTTGCGGGTGCGCGCTGGGAGCGTTCTTGAGCGTAGTTCTAATGCCTTCGTGAAATTCTCTCTTGAGGTTGGTGATAGCAGTAGTCATTTCACGGCCCGCGGGGGTGAGGGCGTGGAGGGTTACTCTTTTATCTTCAGCAGATTGAGACGTCATTGTGAGTCTTTTCTCTGCGAGGGTAGCGAGGAGTCGACTAGGGCTGCCTGATTCGCAGATGAGGTAATCGCCAACTTCTCGTGTGCTCATGGGGCCATATGTGCCGATGATTTCGATGGCTTCGGCTTGAGAGTTAGTGAGTTCAAGTTGTGAGAACAAAGCGTTGAGTTGGCGATTCCCCTGGCGTTGAAGGGCGAGGATGAGGTAGCGGAATTCTTCGGGGTGGTCAGCAATGGTGTTATTCATGAGGGAAGGTGTTATGGGTTGCGTTCAGTGTGTGAGTGAGTCGGGTTAGGCGTTTGTGGGGGACGAGGGAGGCTTCGTGGCTACCGATGATGGTCGTGAGAACCCCCCGCTGGTTAATGGTGTGGGTGACTTTCGTGCCGTGAGTATTAGGGCTGAGGGTGAAGGTGGATTCTTCTGTGAGCCCAGGGACTTTGATTTGGAACCTGACGACGTTAGGTGTGGGTTGCGCGTGGGTTAGCTTTCCTTTCAGGAGGTTATGGATGGTAATGGGGTGGGTGCCGTCGGGCTCGGCTGGCTCCACATGACTGAATGCAGGGTTCCATGCGGCCAGGTTGTCGATATTGAGCAGCACCTGCCTGATGATATATGGATCATGCTTCAGGGTAGTAGTCGCGGAGTAATGCGTAGTGAGTGACATATCATCTAATATACAAGCAAGAGCTTGGGGGTGGGTGAGATTTTCTATTCGCCCTGGCCTTAGGCTTATCTTCCCCTAATCTAGGGTGACTCTCCCTTTAAGTGGAGACGAACGCGCACCCCGGGTAAGAATATCTGTGACACAACATGTATGTTGTGTCACAGATATTCTTCCGCAGATTCCCGGGGGTGACGCGCAAAGAGAGAATCTATGCTGTCGTCGCTGAGCTCACTGGGCAATATAAAGGGGCCATAGCTCATGATTCTTTCGTTTGTTCAACGTCACGCCAAGTTCTTGATACTTCTCTGGGTAGCAGCATTCCTTCTCGGTGCTGCCGGCGCATGGCACCTCAATGATGCGGTGAAAGCAGGAGGCTTTAATGATCAACATGGTCAGTCATTCGCTGGTCAAGACGTGAATCGATATGCCTTTGGTGACCCAGACAATGAACTCTCCGTGGTGCTTACCTCCGACGAGGCCATCGATTTCTCGACGATCGATGCCGTGGAAAAATCCATCCATGGGCTGTCACACGTAGAGCGTGTGACTGACGGGCGACATGTCGAGCAGCTTGGCTCTGATACTGGGAAGACACAGATCGTGCAAGTAGGCTTCGATGCAGATAACACCACCACGCAGAATATGGTGCCAACGCTCCGCGGCAAGGTTGCTGAGGCTATTGAAGGCACTTCGGTAGAAAGTCACGTCACGGGTGCTGCTGCATTGGACTACGACTTGAATATTCAGTCCCAGAAGGACGCCCTGCACGCGGAAATGATTGCCTTCCCGCTGCTGATCCTTGTGCTGCTATTCATCTATCGCGCTGTTGGGCCGACCTTGGTCACTCTGGTCACCGCGGGAATCTGCTTGGCAGGCACACAAGGTGCCGGTACGGTGCTTGCCCAATTCATGGATGTGTCGAACATGTACATCACCGGTGCCTCTTTGATTGGCTTGGCCGTGAGTGTGGACTATTGCCTATTCCTTATTGCCCGGTACAAGGAGAATATCCATGCAGGAATGGATAAACCGGACGCGCTGCGGGGGGCGACCCGTACCGCAGGACATGCCATCCGCTTTGGCGGGTTAAGTGTCATCGCCGCACTATGTGCCCTGTTTATCGCCCGGAACATGGTCTTTTCTTCGATTGCCCTGGCAGGGATTATCGTCACGATGGTTGCGCTTCTTGCCTTGTCGACCCTGGTGCCGGCCATCATTACCGTGCTTGGCGACAGATTCTTCTTCGGGAAACTGCCGGGATTCCAGAACACACTTGTCACCGATAGGGAGCAAGATGGACCAATCCTTCGGATTGCGCTGACTAAGCCGGTAGCAGTTGCTTTGGTAGTCATAGTGCCCTTACTTTTGGGCGCCGCACCGTTGACAGGCATCAAGTTGCAGGTACCGGTCGCAAGCGCGTCAATCCTGCCGGAAGGGAAGGACTCCCGCGAGGGGATCGAGGCCATCCAGTCTGAGCTCGACGCGCGCGCATTGTTCCCTACGAGCGTGACCTTCAAGGGTGAACCAGGAGAATCAGCCGTAGATGTACAGGCTCGAGTCGTTGAATTTGCCGACCAGCTTGGCGGTGTGAGCAACGTTGATAAGGTGCTTGTCCCGGATACTCCAGCGGAGGCTTCTTCTCCATATCCCCTATCAGGATCGCAACAGTCAGTGAACTATTCTCGTGTGCTGGTGACCTCCACTGGATTGCCGGACTCTGATGAGGCGCACGAGATGATTCGGGATATCAAAAACCTCACGGAAGAACAGCCCAATACGTACGTCTCGGGGGCCACGGCCCAGGGTGACGATTTCGATCGCCTAGTGGAAAGCTCCATTCCCTGGATTATCGGTGCAGTCATTCTTATCTCGTTAGCTCTGCTGGGTTGGGCATTCCGCTCGTGGCGGTTGCCTGCCCTCGCCGTCGTGCTCAACGGATTGGTGGTTTCTGCAGCCATGGGACTTTTGTCCTTCATATGGAAAGTCGTGACAGGCGATTCCATTAACTCAGTAACGCCGATCGTTATTTTCGCCATCGTCTTTGGCTTATCGATGGACTACATGGTGCTTATGGCTTCCCGTATGAAAGAAGAGTTCGTTAAGACCACACGCCATAAACATGCCATTGCTCTCGGAATCATAAAGACATCGCGGTTGGTAATCTCCGCGGCGATCATCATGATCGGAGTTTTTCTTTCGTTCATGGTTGCGGAGATCAGTATTGTGCGTGAAATTGGTTTGGGGCTCGCCATTGCCGTGGCATTGGACGCGTTGATTGTCCGCCCACTCCTGTTGCCCTCGGTCCTCACCCTGATCGGCCCCAGCGTGTGGGGTGGATCACCTATGCAACTGATGCACTCTTCGGACAACGCCTAGCCGCGCGTAGGTATGCGGCGCGTGAGGGAGTTGGAATATTGGAACGGTTCGAAGCGTCCTAAGTCTATTGTCCAACCCTTCTTTAGCTGAGGTAGGAACTAAGCCCAGGACGCTTCAGAATTCTTTGTGATTGCTAGCGACCGCTAACGTTTTGCCGCCCATAAGCGTTTGGCTGAACAAAGCTCTTTCAAGTTCACGAGTCTGCGTCCAATCATTCATGGAATCGCACCCGGGGCAAAGAAGGTTTTTGCTCATTTCTACCCGAACCCCTTCAGAAAGGATTCTTCCCCAATGAAGATTCGCAAGTCGCTCATCGCCGGCGTTACCGCTGTAACTGTCACCGCAGGTCTCGCCGCACCTGCCCAGGCTGAAAACCACACCCCCACCACCCAAGTACAGGCTGCAGAAACTCCGAACACCAAGTCCCCGATTGGCTCACTGAACACAATCTTCGAAAACACCCCGGCTTGGCTGAGCGTCCCCCTCTTTGCACCGCTGGGAATCATTTTCGGCATTATTTACAACCTAGTTGGCGCTCAGAACTCCAAAGCGCCATATTGGGCCGGCAGTCTTTCTTAACCTGGTGACCGGCCAACCTGCGGGAATGCCGGCAGGTTGGCCGGGTTTTGCGTGGGTGCTACAGCTTCTTGGCTACCAGGTCGTCCAGGGGCTCCGCAGAAAGCAGGTAGGGTGCTACCTCGAAGACCGTGCGGGCGCCCGTCTCTCCAGCCTGTCGCACGCGCCACGCGGCGCGGCCGTAGGCCACCTGCACCGCAGCGGTGAAGTCGGGGTTGCGCTCCAGCGACAGGCCGAACTCAATCACGTGACCGGAAGTGCCCGCCTGGCCGCGGGTAATCACCTGCCCGCCGTGTGGCATGCCCTGGTGGTCGCGCTCGAACTCAGCTTCGGAGATGAACTCCACGATCGTCTCGTAGGGCGCGAAGTAGTCCGGCATCGTCACGATTGCCTCGCGGATCTGATCCTTCAACTTCTCATCCGCCGCCGCATCGCCGGTTTCCTCAGCCACCACAAAGCAGTGGCGCAGGTGGCACTCGTTGGCCTTGAGGTCCGCGCCCTCGCCTCGCTTCACAGCCTCGATAGCCTCCGGATTCGGCTTGGTGTACTGCACACCCTTGGCCACGCCGGGCACGCGACGCACCGCATCGGGTTGACCCTGCGAGAGCCCCGGACCCCAGAACGTCATCTGGTCAGCACCCGGCAGCACCGCTCCGCCGAGCACACGGTTCA
This sequence comes from Corynebacterium sp. c24Ua_83, assembly GCF_039907245.1. Classification (NCBI taxonomy): domain Bacteria; kingdom Bacillati; phylum Actinomycetota; class Actinomycetes; order Mycobacteriales; family Corynebacteriaceae; genus Corynebacterium; species Corynebacterium sp. c24Ua_83. The sequence continues at coordinate 33,963 of NZ_JASBOI010000014.1, forward strand.
AGGAAAAGATGCCCGGATCCCAACCGGTGGAGATCATCGCAATGTTGCCGCCCTCGTGTGCGGACTTATCCATGGTGGCCCGGTAGTTCAGGATTTCGCCGTGGTTGTCGTAGGTATCGACGGTGGTGAAATGCTTGGCCAATTCAGGAGCCTGCGCTGGCACATCGGTGGCGCTGCCGAGGCAAACGAAGAGCACGTCCACTTCGTCCTTGTGCTTTTCAACGTCCGCAGCGGGCAGTACACGGGCCTGCGTGCCTAGGGAGTCGCGGCGCGAGAACACGTCGACGAGTTCCATGTGGGGCTGGTCGGCAATAACTTTCTCAACACTGCGCCCCAGGTTTCCGTAGCCAATGATGGCGGTGCGAATCATGCTGGGGAAGTCCTTTCTAGATGTTCTCGTGTGGGCGCGACATGCGCCCGACGGGAAGACGAGGAACCGTAATTGGATACCGTGTTTAGATTGTTTAGATACAGACTATCCTCCTTTCGCTACCTGCCCCTTTAGCCGTGCTGTTGGTGCATCCGCGGTGAGCTCTATTGGAGGGAGGAGGGCAGGGGCAGCTTCTCGAAGGGGCTCAACCCACGGATGGCGGAGTTGGCGAAGCTGGCCACGACCAAGATCACGAACATCGTCGCTGCAGAGAACAGCTGTACCCGGGAACCCGGATCCGTCAGCATCAGCAACGCCAGCCCCGCCAGCACAACCAGCGTGGCGATGGTCAGCCAGGGATAGCCCCACATGCGGATCGGCAACGCGCCGCCCGCTTGCTGCTCCAGGCGGGGGCGCAGCCGCAGCTGGGAGACGACGATGAACGTCCAAACGATCAGCAGCGATGCACCCGCGGAGTTCAGCATGAACGTCAGCAGCCAGCCGGTATCCAGGTAGTTCAGCACCACCATCACCACCGCCAGAGTGACGGAGAACAAGATCGCCGCCACCGGCACGCCCCGGCTGTCCACGCGGGCGAAAATCTTCGGCGCCTCGTGGCGCTTGGCCAGGGAAAACACCATGCGGCTGGAGGCGTAGATCTGCGCGTTGAAAGCGGAGAGCAGCGCCAGCACAATGATGGCCTCCATGAAGCCGACCACACCCGGAATGCCCGCCAGGTTCAGCACCTGGGTGAAGGGGCTATCGGCCGCGTTCTCTGCCTGCCCCAGCGAAGAATGCGGCAGCAGGAAGGTAATCACCAGCACGGATCCCAGGTAGAACACGGAAATGCGGGTGATGGTGGTGCGCACCGCGTTGACCAGGGAACGCTCCGGGTTTTCGGATTCCGCCGCCGCGATGGCCACGATCTCGATGCCGCCGAAGGCGAAGGCCACGGCCAGAATCGCCGTGGCCACGCCGCCCACGCCGTTGGGCATGAAGCCATCGGCCGTGAACACCTCCGTGCCAATGAACGTGTGCCCCGGCAGCAAGCCGAATATCAGCAGGAAGCCGATGACCAGGAAGGCCACCAGCACGGCGACCTTGATGAAGGCGAACCAGAACTCGAACTCGCCGAAAGCGCTGATCTGCAGCAGGTTCACCACTCCGAAGAAGAGCACGCATACGGCGGCGGGGATCCAGGCGTCAATACCGAACCAAGCCCCCATAAAACTCGCCGCACCAGTAATTTCGGCGCCGAGCACCGCGACGGTGGCGAGCCAGTACATCCAACCCTGCGTGAAACCGGCCCAGCGCCCGATGCCGTGCTCGGCGTATTCGGAGAAAGAGCCGGAGGCGGGGATGACAGTGCCCATCTCGCCCAGCATCTCCATCACCAGGATGGCGATGAGGCCCGCCACGATGTAGGCCAGCAGAACGGCCGGGCCGGCGGCCTCGATGCCCACGCCGGTGCCCAGGAACAGCCCGGCGCCGATGGTGGAGCCCAAGCCCATCATCGTGAGGTGGCGGACCTTCAGCCCATTGCTTAGCTTGTCATCGCCTAGCTTGTCACTGCCGGTGCGCGAGTTCGCGTGTGAACTGGCGCTATCTGGGGAGGTGGAGGGGGTAGAGCTCATTCCCTAAGAATACGACCTGGCCAAATGCGGCTCTGCCTTGGACTAGCCTTGGACCGGCCTTGAACCAGTCTCGGATCAGACTCGGCGCCACAGAACGCCGGTGTTCGTCCCCCGCGTAAGAGTTTTCGGCTAGTACCCCGCGTGGATTGCGCTGATGGCGAGCCGCAGGCGGGAGTCCACCCCAAAGCGCTTCATTAGCGAGGACACGTGCTTCTTCACGGTCGATTCCGCGTAGAGCGCCTCCTTCGCGATCTCCGCGTTTGAGTGCCCCTGGACCAGCAGTTGGAGGGTGGTACGCTCGCCTTCCGGAATGCTTTTCGGGTCTGGCGCCGCGCCGGGTTGCTCTTGTTTATTTGGTGACGCCGACTTCCGTGCCTGCACAGCTGCCCCACCAACAGAGCGTTCGGGGATAAAGTCCACGAGACGTGAAAGGCATTCGGGGGAGACTGCGGTGCCGCCGTTCATCGCGTCCCGGACGGCTTGAATGAACTGCACTGGGCGGGCACTCTTGACGATGTACCCCGCGCCGCCGCTGGTGAGGATCTCCAGCATCGTTTCGTCGGTGTCCATGGAGGTCATGGCGACGAATACAGGCGGAGTGTCCTGGGATTGCAGAGTGCGGAGTAGCTCGATTCCGCCGACCTCTGGCATGTGAATGTCCGCCAGCACGAGGTCGAGATCTCCCCCTAGTCGCTCGATCTGTTCGAGGGCGACGGCGCCGTTCTCGGCTTCGGCTACGATTTCGATGTCTTTGGCGACAGAGAAGTAGTGTTTCAATGCCGTGAGTACGCATGCGTCGTCATCGACTACGAGGATTTGTGTGGGGGAGCTACTTTCCATAATGGGTTACTTGCACCAAACCATTTCTGGGTTTTTGTCGCAGTTGAGGATGTCATACAGCGCGTAAGGGGTAGTTACAGGGGTTTCGATCCTTGGTGCGGGGATGCTCGCAGTGGCATTTGCAGAGGGGGCAAGGGCTGCGACACTTCCACTTACGGCAGTAACGAGAGCGAGTTTAAGGGCCTTCTTCTTACGCATATCTCTTCCAGTTGTGTTTTGTGGTTGATTGTGGTGGTCAGTGCGTCGCGCGTGTTGCGTGACTGTTTTCGACTCTAGGGAAAAAACTCACCGGGTGCGTTGAGGACGGCCGGGTGGTCAGAGAAAGTAGACTTTCGTACCTCCTTTGCTTAGCGAAAACTAGCGCTTAGGCACCATACGCTATGGGGACCGCACTTCTTGTGCCTTATTTCGATCGTGCCCCGAGCTCTAGACGCCCAACGGCGAAGACTGACAAGGCCGAGTTTTGAGGACATCAGGGATGATTGGTTTTCGGATTCTCCGGCTCCTTCCTTGGCGAGGTTCCAGATTCCAACAGTGTGCGGTTTGGTCTCCTTATCGATGGAGACAATGATTGGGGAACCTGGCTCAGCGTATTTGATGATGTTGGTTGCCCCCTCCAGGAGTAGCCGGTGGATGAGCGTGCGCTGGCGCATTCCCTGGGGGAGGTTTCTTGCATATTCCTTCTGGCTGATGCCGTTGGGAAAGGCGTCAGTGTCTGCTGGTGAAAGTGTCGACGGAGGTGAGGTAGAGGGGGTATGCAGGTGGGGCAGCATTGCATCCGGGGGGACGCCCAGAGTAAAGAACACCCGAAAGCCGTGCTGACTGATTCTTTCGCGGAACTCCTCCAAGGAATCGGCAACAGCGGGTGCCTCACCGCTGGAGAGGGCCCAGTCTGTCGATTGGAGCAGATCGAGTAGCTTTCGGCTTTGCACCATGGCTTCTCGGCTGCTGTCCGCAATCGTTTCGAGGTTATTGCGCAGGGATTCTTTGTCCAGGAGTTCGTTGCTTGTACCCTCGTCCGCTTCTGCATCGAGCTGGAGACGCATGGTTTCGGAGCGCAGTACAACGGAAGTTAGGGGGCCGGTCACAGAATCGTGGAGAGTGGTAGCGAGCTCCTGGCGGCGTTGCTTTAGCTCTCTCTGCCAGTCTGCGGCCAATTGGTGCCGCCTGCGTTCCTGGAGTCCGAATGCCCAACCAGAAAAGGAGCCAATGAGTAGGAGGATGGACCACATCAGAAGCGCAGAGGGGTCGATACTGGTGACCAAACCCCCAGGTGATTCGACGTCTGGATCGAGTAGCCCCAGAGCCAATGTGCCAAGAGTCACTGCAATGGTGGGCGGGAGTTCACCAGCAAAGGCGATGACGCCACAGAATACGGGTGCCAAAAAGATAAAGGCGGGAAATTCCTCCACTCCAGAGAAGATCGCCAGAGTAAAGGTCACCAGGAAGAGCAGGGTTGCTAGACGTGGAAATCGCAGCCCGAGGGCAACGAATACACAGAGGCTAAGCGAAATCAGAATTAACTCGGTGGAGTAAGCATCAGGGGCGAGAGCAAGGTTCAGCCCGATAGCTACTGCGCATAAGAGAAACACCAGCAAGGGAGCTCTGACGTCGCGGTTGCGGGGCCCGAGTCGAGTAGAAGAAGTCACGGGACCAGTAGCCACGCGGCTAAGAAAAGGGGTTCTTCCAGGTGTTTTTCCGTTTTTAAGCACAGGTACCTTCGGCTGCCAAGAACTGAACTTTGCAATCTACTTTGGACTACATCAAGTCTACTTTCGTACCGGAACACTTGTTTGGTCTTTCCTGGAATTGCCTGTGATGCAACCATGGGAATCGAGGAACAACGGCATGAAAAACATGACGTTAGCGAGAATTCGAAGCTTGTTAAGTACGTCGAAAACCGCGGATACTTCGGCTTTCTTGAGGAGACAGAAAACTCGCATCCTCAGCATCACCGAAGCGTGACCAGCCGGTCATGTAAGAACACAACACTCTCGAAGGAGAAACACCAATGGCTCTTGGAACGCATGAGCGCACCACTGCAATTGTCGAAGACCGAGCCCTGCTGGAGCTGGATCTGGAGCTCGATGCGCAGATCTTGACTGATCGCTCCCTGCAGATGGGCATCAGCGATGCTCTGGGCAATGACGGCAAGTACTGCACCCTGTCTGTCGAGTGCATGCCTACTTGCAGCTAGGGCTGCCTTCCTAACCTCACCCTACATCCACGGTTCAGTGCTACAGCGTCAACACAACTATTGAAAGAACACCACCTTGCTGTAGCTACACCAATCTCAGTAAAGGAGAAAACACCATGTCCAACTTTGTCAACCACTACAACAACGACGAGATCCGCAACATGATCAACGACGAGCAGGATGTCGACGGCGGCGTTGCCCCGGCGATCGTTACGGCGACGATCGGCGCTTCCGTTGCACTGTGCCCCACCACTAAGTGCTCCAGTGCTTGCTAAAGCTCACTAAACCGACGAGAAACGCTAGCTGGCCTTGGATCGGATAAGCACCCTTCTTGAGGCTAGTGGAAAGGATTAAAGAATGTCTAAATACACTACTGAAGAATGGGCTTACCCGTTTGTCGGGATGGTGTTCGGCATCGCTGCCGGAGTCACTATGGACAACATGCTCGTTGGAGCTGCGCTTGCCATAATCTTCTCCTTCGTTGGCTATGCGATCGCCCACCGTTCTAAGGACGATTAGCAAAAATCTCTGGACATCGTGGTTGTTAGCGAATCATAGCTTCAGCCATGGTGTCTTTTTTAATACTCATTAGTTTTATTTATTCGCCTTCTGCTGACGCCATAATTCACCACTTTTACTGAACTTTCATATTCATCACATTTACTGCACCGCAAAGGTAGGGGACTGATGTCTGAATCTCCATGTTCGCAATCTGACTTTTCTACTTATCTGACCCCCTTTATAGAAAACTTCCGTGCCCAGCTCTTAGAAGACACCGTCGGAGGTGATGCACCCCTTTTTAAGAGCTATGCGGACGCAGCCTCGGTCGTTGATTCCGCCTGCGAGTGGTTGGACAAACGAGTGCGCTGGGCAAGCCAGCGCTGTCTTATCGCGGCGTTTCATATGTGGCGCGAGGGCACTGATTATGTTGCGAGCCCAGACTCTTCCGAAGCGCTGGAGAAGTTCTGCAGCCTTCTGCGCGCCCCCCGGCATCGTAAGGCACTTGTGGATGCTCAGTTTCCACTGCTCGCAAAGCGTCTGGAGCATATTGTCCGTTCCGCGCTGCGCTCGATCCTAGAATGCCTGCACCGCTTTGAGCAAGATCGCAACCACATTCCAGAGTATTTGAATCTGGAAGTGGATTCGTCGGTAGTGGGCATAGAACTGCACGATGAAGAGACCCATAACGAAGGGCGTTCGGTTACTTTCCTCACTCTGGCGGGAAGAAACTCGTCCGAAGGCGCAGGTACCAGAAAGCTCGTATACAAGCCTCGCAGTGGACAGGGTGAACTAGTCATCGACCGTGTGTGCCAGATGCTTGGTGCAGGCCGGTTCGAACATGTCCCGCTCACCTGGGATCGCGGTGATTACTGTTGGCAGGAGTTTGTAGATGAGTGCGAAGCTGACCAGTTCGACTCGCAGCACTTCTTTAAGAGCGCTGGGAGGTTGGTGGTTGCCACTCACGTCCTGGGAACGACGGATTTACACAATGACAACGTGCGGTGCAGCGCCAGCAGCACGCCAATGATCATCGACGGGGAAACCGCAGTGCAGTTGCGCGCCCCGGAGGGCGTGGAGGTTGATGCAACCGACATCCTTTCTTCCGGACTGATCCCGAGCGCACAACAAGCACTAACGGGGTGGAGGAGCTTCGCCGGGCTGGGTTTGACCACAGATGAGAAGCCGACCCATATCGTTTTCGAGACTGTCAATTCTGGAACGGATGCAATTGCCTTCGAACGTAGTGAAGAGCTCTTGCCGGAGTCGACGGTTCTGCCACGCAAGATCGTCACCGCTGACGAAAAGGCGCAAGCATTCCAGCTCCTCATTGCCGAAGTGGAAAGCACACGAGATCGGTTGCTGCACCTAGAGGGGCGCGAAGCCGAGGAGCTGTGTCAGGCACTAGAGGAGATTCAGACATCCTTGAGGTGGCGTCAGGTCATTCGTGCGACCAGTGGGTACCAGGCGATACTAGACGCCACGCTGATGCCCGAGGCGACTACCGGCAAGGATGATCCGGCGGCGATGCTCAGCTCGGGTCCTAGCCGGTTTAACAGCCCGCGCTTGATTGGAGGCGTGGAGGTTCAGCAGATTGCTGATCTAGACATTCCATATTTCCAAGCGGACATCGAAGGGAGACTTTGGGCGCGCAGATCCAGTGTCAACTCCGCTGACAATGCCGACGACACGGTGGCTACGGAGGACCCATGGGTTCACATTGCCGACCAAGGTTTTTCGGAGAAGCTTTCCCGCCCGACCGAGAGGCTCGCCGACTTCCTGTCGGCGGACGGAGAAAGACAGATTGACGTGCTGCGCACCAACGCGGAGATGATCGTCGGAAAGGCGTGGAGCGGGCACGAAACTCTCGCCATCAGTCGGTCTGCCACGTTGTCTACGGCAGACTCTACGACAAACGCCTGGGGAGCCCCGAAAGAAAGAACATGCCGACCCGAGCAAAAACTCTTCGCGTACCTGCAGAGTCAGGAAACCGGGATGCTGGAAACACGGCGTTGGCTATGCCACACCATTGCCGATAACGGTGTGCGGTACATGCTGGAAAGCCCTTCCATGTTCTACTCTGACGGAACCGCATGGGCGCTTGGCCTTGAACGACGCTGCGGACAGCCTCTAGAGCACACCCTGCTGGAGATGCTTACGAAGCATGAGGCTAACCCTCACGTGTGGGCCGCCTTCGGGCAAGGAACCACCCTCTTGGCTACTGGGCTCATCGAGAACCTCAACCACGATGAGAAACGCCAGGTTTTTGACTCCCTAGGGGCGTCACTAGAAAAGGCGCTGGAGGATAGCAACGAAGACCAACTGGGGGACTTCTTCGGCGGCTGGCTCGCTCCATTGGTGTTCCTCTCGAAGCAGCCCTCGAGTACCCGACATATTGCGTCGTGCGACCTTCGGCTCGTACGCACTCTGGACGAGGCAGAGTCGCGCTTGCTGCATCGAATGGAGGCGGAAAGCGATTCGGCGGAACTAGGACTCGCTCACGGCTTGGCCGGCACGCTCCTCGCAGTTAGTAACATGCGACGCCTCACGGGATCCGCAGCGGACAGTGCCGCAACTGTGCGTGTGCAAACAGAACACGAGCTCGCCCGGCGTATCGCTTCCCAAGCTGCTTTGATCTTGAGCGATGGTGGCGTCGATAAACCTTTGGCGTTGTGTAACGGAGCCAGCGGCATGATGCTGAGCCTCTTGCACAGCGGATTCGGAGACATCGGGGAAGAGCTCTGGTTCGAATACCGGAACAGCATGGAAGATCGGATCGCTCAGCTCGGTACCGACGAAACCAACGCACACGATATTTCCTTGTGCCACGGGCTGGCTGGTGAGCTATTCACCCTGCGCCACGCCGAACGTCACTTAGGCGATGAGACAAACAGGGTTGCCGCGCGCGAATTGCTCGAAGATCTGGCACGCCTCACTGAGAACGTTGTTTTCGCAGGTCGAGGATACTGCGGTTATTCCAATAACAGGCGGGACATGGGCTTCCTCAACGGCTACGGAGGCCTATTCCACGCTCTGTACCCCGGGTACACGCCTGAACGTTCACATCACACAGAAACATCACCGGTTCCGGCATTCGTCGGGGGGAGGACCTCATGAGGTACAGGATCTATCAGCAATCTCGAAGCGCAGAATGCGGGTTGGCTTGCTGTGCCATGCTGCTTCGCCGCTGTGGGGTTGACGCGACACTCAACGAGTTGCGCGAAAAGTATGTTGTTTCCCGCGATGGCCTTAGCAGCAAGGAAGTCCGCCTCATCCTGATGGATTTCGAGGTGCCCAGTATCCAGTGCACCGGCGGCATCGAGGAGATGCGGGAGAACCTAAACTCCGGAGCGCAAATACTAACCCACCTCGACGGGGATCACTTTTGCCTCGTCGAGAAGATCACCCAGGGCACAGTTCGGTTGGCCGACCCGGGCGCAGGGCGCCATGACATTCCGCTTAGCGAGTTCTTGGAAAGGCAGGGTGCGTTCTACTGGACTATCCCAGATGCGACTGGGGTCAAGGCTTCACTGACACGTGCTGGCCTTGGTGTCAGCGAACTGAGGCGTTCCCCTTCGCTCAGCGTGATTGGGAAGGCCGTGAGTGCCAATAAGGCACTCCTCGGTGCAGCTTTGCTGCTTAGCGCCTTCCTCATGGGGATGGCTTCGAGCGCGCCTATGCTCACCAGCAAGATCATCGATTCGTTGAGCGGTAACGATGGCGGGATCTCACCGGGAACAGAGGCCTTTCTGCTCATCGGGGTAGTTGCTACGGCCTACCTCGCAGTCTCCATTGCTCGCACCTGGATGGAGTCCCGCCTGGTCAAGGCAATCGATTCCAGGTTGTCAACCGAGTCGTATCAGAAGCTTCTTACGGCTCGGCTTGAGTACCTCAGTTCGCACTCACCCGGAGAAATGCTCTATAGCCTGAACTCGGCGCCGATCATCACCATGACTCTGGCCTCGCATGGCACCACGGTGATCTTTAATGGCCTGCTCGTCGTGACGATGCTGGTGATTGTGACCTACATGTGGACGGTCATCGGCTTGATGTTCATGGCGGTTGCAGCTGTCTTGCTGGCCATCTTCGCAGTGACGTTCTCGCGAACTTCGCAGTACAGCCGAGACGCTGTGCTGACGGGGGCGAAGGGTTCGGCCAAGCAGCTGGAATCTATCGTTTCTATGACGCCCATCCGTATCAGCGCCGCTGAGGGGCACTTCTATGACGACTGGAGCACAACCAACGGGCAGCGCCTTGAAGCGAGCTATCGCCGCAGCCTTTGGTCGGGATATACCACAGCGCTCACTGGCGCTTTGACCGTGTTCGGCCCGCTGCTGCCGATTGTTATCGCGCTATCAGTGGGATCGGAAGCGACGACCATCGGTACCGTGGTTGCCTCCAGCGGACTGTTCTCCATTCTCATCAGTAACCTCACGCAGGCGTTTACTGCGTTATCCGGGCTATCGGAACTGCGGGCGTCTATCACTCGAGTCGACGATGTGCTTTCCGCACCTCAGGAGACCTTTGGCGATCAAGAGGCGACGGACGAGAAAACGATCGCCGCACGCGACTTGAGCTACCGCTACCCCGGTGCTCGGAAAGATGTATTCACCGGCCTCAACTTTGAGATTCGCTCCGGCGCAAACACGGCTTTGGTTGGCCCTTCCGGTTGCGGCAAGTCCACCCTGGCCAGGATGCTGTGTGGCTTGACTTCACCGTCGACGGGATCACTCACGATCGGCGGAGTGCCGGCGAACGAGATGGAGCCGAAGCAGCGTGCCCGCATCATTGGTTTCGTCCCCCAGGAGACACACATGGTCTCCGGGTCGATTAGGGAAAACGTGGCCTTTGGCCGGGACATTGCTGACGGCACTATCGTCGAAGCACTCCGCGATACGGAGATGCTGGAGACTGTCCGCGCCCTACCCCTGGGGCTGAGCACCCCGGTAGGGGAGATGGGCTCCGCCTTTTCGGGTGGCCAGCGCCAGCGGTTGGCCCTCGCCCGCGCACTCGCTGCAGCACCGCGAATCCTCATTCTCGACGAAGCGACGAGCGCCATCGACGTGCAGACCGAAAAGAAAGTCATGGGCGCCATCCGTCGCAGAGGCATCACCGTCATCAGTATCGCGCACCGACCGACTGCCATGGAGGAATCCGATCAGGTCTTCAGGCTTCATCCGGACCGGCTAGAGGTCGAAAAGATCACCCCTCAAAACACACTCCACACAACGAGGAGCTTGGTTAATTCATGACCACCAACGCAGTAATCCAGAATCCCTCCACCACCAACCACAACGAAGACTCAGTTCGCCCAGCAAATGCGGTTATCGAGGTATCAAAACTCAGCCTCAAATTGGGTACCAAGAAGGTGTTGAATAACCTCACCTTCCACGTGCCGCGGGGCAGAGTTACCCTCCTGGCCGGCCCCAACGGCGCCGGTAAATCCAGCGCCCTGCAGACCATCTGCGGCTTGAACCAACCCACCAGCGGCGAGGCCCTAATTAACGGCCGTGTTTACGCCGAATTACCGGAACCCTCTCAGACTGTAGGGGCGTTGTTGGGCGCAGAGTGGCTAGACCCGGCCTTGAGCGCCCGGGCAAACCTCCGCATCCTCAGCCAGCTTGCGGGGTTGCCGGACTCGAGGGTCGACGAAAGCCTTAGTAAGTGCGGAATCTTCAGTGTCGCTGACCAAAAGGTCGGGGAGTTCTCTCTCGGCATGCGTCAACGTTGCGGCATCGCCGTAGCAATGCTTCACGATCCTAAGGTGTTGATTCTCGACGAGCCGGTAAACGGCCTGGATCCGAACGGAATGACATGGTTGCGCGGATTTATTCGCGAGCACACCGAAAATGGCGGCACCACCCTGCTGTCCAGCCACTTCCTCTCTGATTCTGAGCGGCTCGCCGAGCACCTCGTCATTATGGGCAAAGGGGAAACCCTTTGGGAGGGGGAGCTCGATGAACTAACGCATCGGGGTACCGCGTGCACGCTGTTTCGCTCCACCGATGATGAGGCGGTTGTCGCTGAGTTGTGGCGTCACCACCAAAAACAACAAAACAAACAATCGCAGCAGTGGCTAGACCCCGTCACCGTCAACCGCGCCATTCGTGTGGCGGCGACACCGCTGGAGGTATCGGCCGCAGTCCGCTCGGTAGGAGTCGACCTGCTGCATCTCGAGGAAAACAGTGGTTCTCTCGAAGAAGAGTTCCACCGCATTACAGAAGGAGCTGTGGAATTCAAATGAGCACCCCAACGATTGATCGCACAAAACAGCAGACCAGTGGAACGAAGGCGGGAGCACCGCGCCAAACCCAACAACCAAGCGTCGTTACACGCTTCAAGCGGGCACTGCGCGCCGAACTTACCCAACTCAAGGAAGGGCGAACTGGCCATACGATCATGGCACTCGTGGCCGTTGCTTCCGTAGCCTGGTCGTGTTTCTTTACTTTCCTGATCCTGAAGTACGGCGATGGCGGGCAAACGGTGCCTTCCGCCCGGATGCCCGTAGCAGGAGTTTTCCAGGTGGGTGTCTACGGACTCCTAGTGTGGATCTGCTGGCAGTTCCTGCGGGAGGAATCCACTCGACAGTCCAAACTCAAGGCTCTGATGATGCCCACTAGGGCTTTGACCTGGGGTGCGAAGTTGTGTTGGACGATGCTGACAGCCGTGGTCGCTTTCCTAGTTACCGGAGTTCTATCGACTGTCGTCACCCTGGCCGTAACAAAGCTGATGGGGCTTGAGATTTCCGAAGTTATCGGTGCGCCCGTCGAATATGCAGCATTGGCCGCTCAGACTGTTTTGCTGGCTGTAGGCACAGTCTTCTTCGCCGCAGCGCTGTCCATTGCGATCCGCGCCATGGGCTACGCCATTGCCGTCACCCTGGGCTGGCTCATGCTTTTCGAAGGAATGATTGATGGCTCTGATCCGGCCCAGCGCGTGATGCATTCGCTGCTTCCCTTCGCCAATGGCACCCGTTCCTACGAACAGGTCGACCCCAGCCAGTTCCTATGGAGCCCTGCGTTCAGCGTGGTGTACTTCCTCGGGGTAACAGCAGGGTTGTTTATCCTGACGCTCGCCTATGCCAGCCGAAGGTCGGGTGCAGGTGCGCGTTCTAAGGAGGCGACGCCATGAGTATCGTTTTAACTAAGTCCGCAGCTATTCGGGACAAGCTCCGCAAACGCATTGTCCAGCACAGCTGGATTAGTGAAGACGAAGTGAACGTGGCTGTGCAGGCGGCACACCATGCGCTTCTTAATCGCTACCCGCGGGAGATGGTGCTGGAGCTTTCGCAGAATATCTGTGATGCCGTTGCTGACCTGCAGGATCTTCGATTTTCCGGGGAAGCCGTAGACGTCACGCAATTCTCGCAGTACATCTTCCCGGCGTTCCGCCGACTGGTTGGGATGCCTTCTGAGACCAGTTGGCCGTGCTCAGAACCCTTCAAAGATGCGGTAGTCGAACAGTGGACCCAGGAGGCCGCACGGATCGCTGGCCGCTGGCTGCAGGAACAACTCATCAGCGGTGAACGGTTGAAAGCCAACCCTGAATCCGCCGTGGCGATTCGCCTAGCCTGGGCGCTTGAGCGCACCGCGATTGCGTTCGCTGAGGCGGAGCAGCACCTGCGAGAAGACGAACTCAAGCTCCTGGCTGCGGGAGTTGTGCGTGCAAGCCACGCCGTAAAACCAAGCACCGAGCGGTTGTCGGAAGCAGTGACAGAAGTGATAGGTGGCCTTGGTGATCCCCACTGCGGGCACCACACGGTGTTGCGCATCGACTTCACAGAAGGCCGCCGCGTAATCTACCGACCTCGCGCCATGGATAGTGATGCTGCGATGATGCAGATCACCGACCGGCTGGGGTTCCCTCGTGCACCACGGTGCATAACCTCTGCAGATCACGGCTGGTCGGAGTACATCACGGACGTGGAAGAAAGCGAACGTCCGGCAGTAGCGTACTGGCACGCGGCTGGTCAGTGGCTAGCCCTTGGGCATGTCTTGGCCGGTACGGACTTCCATTTCGGCAACTTCCTGGCTGCTGAAGGGCTGCCCACCCTGATCGATATGGAAACGCTGTTTCAGCCTGAGTTGGGTCTGTGGGAAACGCAGAACGAGCAGCGCTTCAACCAGACAGTCCTGCGCGTCGGGTTGCTGCCGCACCGCATCGGAAAAGGAGCGGACTCGGTGGAAACCGGGTTGATCCGCCAGCGCACGGCTAAAGGAGCGAAGTTCCCCTTTCCGGTTCCCCGCGTAACCGTAGGGAAGGATGGCAAGCGACGTTTTGAAATGGTCTCCACGATGCCTGAAGAGGATCCGGCGGGGTTGTACATGGATCGCGATGACGCCACGGTCGACGAGGTGCGGTTGGCTGTTCGCCAGGGTTTTGACGCCGGCATTCGAGCCCTCGCAGACTCCAGCGACACTGTGGAGCGGATTGTGGCCGAGCACTCCCAAATCCGGAGCCGTGTGATCCTCACTCCGACTTATCGCTACGCACATGTGCGTAACGTTGCGACGAACCCACACATTGTTGATGATCCGGAACTGGTTGCGTGGGCGAATGCCCAGATTCTCTTGTGGGGCGATAAGCAGCTGTGGGAAGCGGAGATGCGCGCATTGGCGGAAGATGATTACCCAGCCTTTAGCGTTGCCCGCGATTCCATGGAGATCAGGAGCCTGGATGGCAGTGCCCTGGGGAGCGCCCCTCTGGGCGTTGGGGACAAGGCGGAAGCCGATTCGGCGCATGCCAAAATCGTGCGCAGTCCTGCTGCGGTGGTTCAGTACAACCTGCGAGCTTTGCGAGCCAAGAGCGAAGGAGAACTAGAGCAGGCGGTGGCCGACCAGCTGAAGTGGATCGATGCTAGCTTTATCGGCCGTTACCAGCAGAATCGTTTCAACGCGCCAGAGGAATACGCAAGCACAATCGGAACTCCACTCGAGTTGCTTGAGCAGGTTGCCGACTTCCTTGTGCAGCGGGCAGGCTACAACCCGGAATCGATTTTCGGCACCGACTTCCTCGCTTCGACGGTTGGGGAGGACTTCGACCGCAATTGGCAGCCAGGTGCCAGTTCTGACCAGTTTTATGGCGGGGCAGCGGGCAGCCTTTACTTCCTTGCTTGCCTGGTCAGCGCTGCAGATCAGGGAAGAATTCCTGCCGAGACGTGCGACGTTACAGCGGTTCGAGAACTTCTGGAGCGCGCTGTGTCCAGCCTCGGTGAACAATTTGGTGGGACCGGAGGCATGCCTTTGGTCGTACCCTGGGAGCACACGCCTTCCGGATGGAGCTCGGGGACTATGGGGCAGTTGCTGGCTCTGGCGCAGTGCCGTGCCAGTGCCACGCCGCCCAGCGACGAAGCTATTCCCAACCTCATCTCCCAAGCAGCAAGAGACCTGCGAGACAACTGGGCGGGGTTGAGCGAAGAGGAGATCGCCGAGCTTACTGTGAGCGACCTGGAAGTCATCAACGGGCTGGCAGGCAACATTCGCGTCCTCAGTTGTCTTGCTGAGGTGGGAGGGAAAGAGGACTACCCCAACATCAGTTCGGCAATAGCCGCTGGCACGCAGGTATTGGAAACGTGGTTGAGCCTCCAGCCTTGGAATGACGACGACTTCTGCGGCTATGCACACGGTCTCGCGGGAATCGTGGATACTTACCTAGGCGTCGGCGGTAACCCCCATATCGCCCGCCCAGCTGTACAGCACATCGTGGATTTCTTGCAGCGGAGCGAACCCGATAGCATCGCCGCCGGTTGGTGCCACGGAGCGACGGGTTATGGGCTGCTCGCCGTAACTCTTATGCGCTCCGTGGACACTGAACTGCGCACCAGCGCTCAACAGGTGTTGCAGCTCATCGCCCCAGAGCTGTTGAAGGAGCGCGACCACTTGGGGCTATCCGCTTGTCACGGCAGTATCGGTGTACTCGAAGCAGTTGCACTGCTGGAGGAAGCTTCAGCAGATACCGGAGTGGAACTGCCCTGGGAGCCCGGTTGGCTAATGGCTGCCCAGCGCGATCTGGTTGAGAAAACTCTGCCTGCAGACATGGCAGGCGCCAACACCAAGGAGACGTTCTCGGGCTCTTTGATGTGCGGGATGGCCGGAATCGGCCAATACCTCTTGGGACTGAGCGCGGACGGCTTCGCCGACGCGCTTGGCGAAGAGGCAACTAGTGGCGTCACAAATTTCCTGGGCAGGGCACCGCGCCTCGTCGCCGCACCGTGGCACGGGTAGCCGGAACCAGCTACCCTGCCTGCCCCGCGGCCGGATCCGACTCGTACTTGGGAACCATCGCCTCGTAGCCCTCCATCAGCTTCAGGTCCGTGATGTGGTCCGGAATGCCGAAAGCGTCCACCAGCGTCTGCGACCAGGGCCCCAGGGAATCTACAAGGTCGTTCAGCGCGGCGCGGGCGGCCTTGGTGCGGGTACCCGTCAGCAGGTTTTGCTCCAGGTACCAGCTGGCGTTGTCCACGATGCAGCTGAGGAAGTACACCAGGCGCACCTGCTCCAGAACGCGCTGCGCGTTCTCTGAATCCAGCTTGGACTCGGCCTCCACGAAGGCCTCGAAGATGATGCGATCGACGTGCGCCCAGCCGACGGCCAGCAGGTGATCCTGCGCGCGATCGACTACCTTCGCCGCTTCGTCCACATCCATCTTGCGGGCGGGGCGCAGGCGGCGGGCGAGGGAGCGCATCAGGCGATCCTCCCGTTCGCTGAGCAGGTTGATCTGGTAGGCCGGGTCGAACAGCGAGGTCTCCTCGGAGTCGCTGAACGTATCCACCAGGTTCTGGATCAGCGCGTCTGCGGCGGTGCGGCGGCGCAGCAGGTTGCCGAAGCTATCCAGACCGAAGCGCACCATCTCCATCGGGTTCAGGCCGCCGAGCTCCTTGGCGAAGCCCGTCATTAGTTCCTTCGCTGCCAGCTGCATCATCACCACGTTGTCGCCCTCGAAGGTGGTGAACACATCCGAGTCCGCCTTCAGCGTGGTCAGCAGGTTCTCCGCCATGTAGCCCGCGCCGCCGCAGGCCTCGCGGGCCTCCTGGATCGTGTCGGTGGCGTGCGCGGTGTTGGCGGCTTTCAGTGCTGCGGCGTGCGCTTCAACTTCGCGCTGGTCGGCCTGCTGTTCCTTGGTGTATTCGGTCGGTTCCACGCCCCGCTGGTCCAGCTCGTGCACGCGCGCGATCAGCTTGTTCGTGGCGAACTGCAGGCCGTAGGCGCGGGCCACGCGCGGGATGAGGCGCAGGCGGTGCCAACGGTGCTCGATCAGGCGGTTTTCGGGGAGCGAATCGTCGGGAGCGAATTGACGCCGCAGGTTCGCGTACGTCACAGCAATGTCTAGCGCGGTGCGGGCGGCCGCGCCTGCGGCAGCTCCCACGGTCACGCGCCCGCGCACCAGGGCTCCGAGCATCGTGAAGAAGCGGCGGTTCGGGTTTTCGATGGGGGAGGTGTAGTTGCCGGCCTCGTCCACGTCGGCGAAGCGGTTCAGCAGTGCCTCGCGGGGTACGCGGTGGTTATCGAAGCTGATGGTGCCGTTGTCCACGCCCTTCAGCCCGCCCTTGTGGCCGTGGTCACCGATGCGCACGCCGTCGATGGGGGAGCCGTCGTCTTCGCGGATGCGCACCAGCAGGCAGTGCACGCCCTGCGATTCAGCCTGCGCGTCGTCGCCAGCTTCGGTCGCGTTCTCAGCATCGGGGACAATGAGCTGCGCAAACACTGCCGCCCAGCGGCCATCGCGCGCCGCATTGCCGATAAACCACTTCTCGGCGGAGGCGGTGGGGGAGTTGATGATGAACTCCTGCGTCTCCGCGTCGTAAGTCGCCGTGGTCTCCAGCTGCTGCACGTCGGAGCCGTGTCCGCGCTCGGTCATGGCGAAGCAGCCGAGGGCCTCGAGGTTCATCAGCTTCCCCACCATCTCCTGGTGGCGCTCGGTTCCCAGGTTGCCGACGGCGCCGCCGAACAGGCCCCACTGCACTCCGGACTTCACCATGAGCGACAGGTCGGCATGCCCTAGCATCTCGATGGAGGTCAGGCAACGGCCGGTTTCTCCCGTGCCGCCCTGGTCGGCGCGGAAGGCGTGTTTCGGCACCCCGGATTCAAGCACACGCTGCAGGTGCTCGGTGGTGCGGGCACGGGACTGCTCGAGGTCCAGGTCGGTGCGCGGCAGGATGTCTGGGTCTGCCAGCAGGCTGCGGGTTTCCTCGCGTGCTTCCGGGAAGTCGCCGTCGAGGACGGTCTGCAGCGCCTTTGCTATTGACGCCTGCGCTTCAGCGGTTGGAGCCGTGGACAAGGTCTTGGGCGCCGAGGTGGAGCGGCGGAGTTTGTTTCCAGACTTGTCAGCAATTCCATCGGCTGGGCTCGATGTGACCGAGCTATCAGTCGTTGCGGTGTTTTCGGTCGTGTTCTCGGAATTGTTTGGTGACATGAAATTAATGATACGCAAGAGTGTGATCCACAACTCGAAAATTTGCTAATAAATCTATGACTAAATCATTGGGTGGAGCGTAGTAGCTGCAGCGTTGCGTTGGTGGTCTCCTATCGGATGACTAGGCTTGCCCTTATGGCCGAGGACACATTTGACGAGAATCACCGGGAAGTGGATACGCCCGAGCAGAACGCGCAGAGCAAGCAGAATAATGCCGTGCGCAGCCGCAAGGTAGCGCCTTCCACTCGCGGAGCCAAGACCCGCGCGGAGAAGAAGTACTGGATGTTGGTTGCTTTCGCCGTGTTGGCGGTCGCCTACGCGGGCAACGAGTTCACCCCGATGATGGTCTTCTACCGAGGGGAGAACGTCTTTGGCTCCGTCTTCGTCGATGCCCTCCTGGCCTGCTACGCCGCCGGCATCGCGGCGGGCCTGCTGCTGTGCGGCCCGCTTTCGGACCGCTACGGCCGCCGCGTCGTCATGCTTCCCGCCCCGATCATCAGCCTTGTCGGCAGTGTCCTCATCGCCGCCGGTGAAATGAATGAGCCACTGATCTTCACCGGTCGTCTGCTCAGCGGATTTGCCGTCGGCATTGTGATGACCGCAGGCGGTGCATGGATCAAGGAGCTTTCCACCCCGACGTTCGACCCCAGCGCACAGGAGGGTTCCGGCGCCCGCCGCGCAACCATGTCCCTGACCTTGGGATTCGCCGTCGGTGCGGCGCTGGCGGGCGTGCTGGCGGAGTGGGGTCCCGCACCGGGCCAGACCCCCTACATCCTCAGCATCCTGCTGTGCGCCGTGTCCATGATCGGCATCCTCGGTGTGCCGGAGACCCGCCAGAACGCGCACCTCAAGATGGAGGGCTCCTTCTGGTCGGACCTCAAGGTGCCCTCCCTGCGGCACCCGCGCTTCCTTACCGCCGTGATTCCGATCGCCCCCTGGGTCTTCGGCTGTGCCGGCGTAGCCTATGCGATCATGCCGAGCCTGGCACAGGATCAGGTTCCTTACCCCATCGCCTTCTCGGCTGGCATCACAGCCATCGCGCTGGCCTGTGGCTTTGGCATCCAGCAGGTTTCCACCAAGTACATCAACCCGAATAACTCCCAGGCCCAGCAGATCGGCCTGGTGCTGGTGATCATCGGCATGGTCGTTGCAGCCTGGACCGCTCACGTCGGCTCGCTGGCCGGAACGGTCGCAGTCGGCCTCATCCTGGGCACCGGCTATGGCGTATGCCTAATCACCGGCCTGACGGAAGTGCAACGCATCGCCAGCGCCGACGACCTCGGCGGGCTCACCGCCTTCTTCTACACGATCACCTACATCGGATTCTTCTTCCCGATGATCCTTTCGCGCCTGAAGGATTGGTTCACCTACACCGAGATGTTGGGCTTCGGTGCGGTGGTTGCCTTCATCGGTCTTATTGTGGTGACGCTGACTTCCAAGAAGTTCATTCCCACCCCGGAGCAGCAGCGGAACTAGGCTTCGGTTTTCTTTGCTCGGCCGGGAGCTTGGGCGGGGGCTTGGGCAGCAAGCGCGAGCACGCCCAGCTGCACCGCCGCACCCACACTCGGGCCGACTGCCAGCGCCCAGATGGCGCGCGTATCGGGGGAATAGTCAAGCATGAGCGCCGCCGTCGACAGGACAATCGCAATCAGCCACCCGGCCGTGTAGAGGTTGTGGCGATCCGCCGCGAGCGCTGCCGAGCCGCTGATCATCAGGATGGCCGTCGCCCCGGAGACGAGCGTGAGCCATCCGAGGGTGGCGGGGGAGGAGATCACGGCGGCGTCAAAAAATAGCCCCATCAGTGGCGCGGCGAGGAAGTAGGCGGCGATACCTCCGATGGCCGCGACGGCTCCCACCGCGGTGATGGGCAGCGCGGCGGCGCGCAGGACGCGCTCGCGGTGTTTCGTGAAGTGCACGATAAGCGCAGGCTGGAAGCGCTGGAGTGGTACTAGGATCGGCGCGCGCGTGAGCGTGATCGCGGTGATGGTGGCGGCGAGCGCACCAGGGCCGACGTCCGCGTCCGAGGTGTAGCGTAGCAGCACGCTGAAACCGGTGATCATCACGGCGTTCGCGCCCGAGGCGACCATGGCCTTGACCGTGCGCGAGAGGAAAGGGCGGGTGGGCACGTCCGCCCGGTCGCGCAGGGTGGCTCTAGCAGCGGGGGAGCAGGCGAGAATCAGCAGCCAAGTGGCCGCGCCAATCACCGTGACGAACAGGTAGGCCAGCAGCTGCCAGCCCAGAGCCCACGCGACGACGGCCAGCGCCAGCCGCACCCCGGAATCGATGGCCATCAGCCAGGCGAAGCTCGGCCACGAGTGGTTGGCGGACAGCAGGCCGCAGACCGTCGCTTGGAACGTATAACAGGCCAGGCCGACGGCTATGAGCACCAGCCCCCACCCGGTCAGTCCAGGCACGAGCTGGCCGATCCACAACGGTCCAGTGACGAGCGCTATCAGACCGATAGCCAGGGCGATGTAGCTTGTCAGGGCGAACGGGCGCGGGGTGCCTGCCCGCGCAGTGTCAGCCCGCAACGTGCCAGCCTGCAACGTGCCGCCCTGCGCAGTAACCGTCTGCGCAGTGTCAGCCCGTGGGGCGCCAGCCTGCGAGGCATCCATCACTGCGCGCCGGGTGGAGACGGCCCGGGCGGTCTCCTGCATCAGCCCGTCCAGCACGCCCGTCATCGCGAAGAACAGCGACCAGTAGACCATGAAGTCTTCGTACCCGGCGGTGGTCAGCCCCTTATTGGCAACCCAAATCACCAGGTAACCGGCGATGGCCACGAAGACTGTGGCGAGCGATATGGCGCGCATTAGTTAACCCGTCCGACGGCCCAGAAAGGGCTAGTCATGCAGCCTCTCGCCGAGCTTGCCGAGCCGCTGTCCGACGCGCTTCAGTGCATCCACGGCACGCGCCGGCCCGGAGGCATCGACCATTTCCGCAGCAGGGCCCGCGGGCAGCTCGCGCAGTTGCTCCTCGCTGAGCTCGATGCCCTCACCGCCGGGGAATTCGGGTAGTTCTTGGTGACGCAACCAGCGGTCGAACAGACCCTGTACCTCACTTCGGGCCACACCGTTTTCCTCGGCGACGGTGTTTGCCAGGTTCTCCAGGTCGCGCGTTTCCACCAACCCCATGCGGTGCTGCGTGGTCCAGCGCTTAACCATGTCGAAGAACGCCTCGTCACCCAGCAGCACGCGTAGGGCGTGGACGGTGACGGCTCCGCGCTTGTACAGCCGGTCGTCGAACATGTCTTCGGCACCGGGGCCGATCAGCAGAATGTCCTGCGGCTTCTCCGCGAGCGCATGGTGGTGCGCCCACGCATGGTGGGCGGCGGGGATGTCTTGCGACTTTTCGAACCACAACCACTCGGAATAGCAGGCGAAGCCCTCGTTGAGCCAAATATCCCGCCACTCCACCAGGCCGACGGAGTTGCCGAACCACTGGTGGGATAGCTCGTGGGCGATCAGGCGCTCCCAGGTGTGCTTGCCGTCGGCGTGGTTGCAGCCGAACATGCTCATGCCCTGGGCTTCGAGGGGGATCTCCATATCCTCGTCCGTGACCACCACGGAGTATTCCGGAAAGGGGTAGGTGCCGAAGAGCTCCGAGTAGACCTCGACCATCTCCGTCTGCTGGCCGAAATCCTCGTTGACCAGCTCACGGACCCGCTTGGCGTGCTCCGTGCCCTCGGGGAGCCAGCCGAACACCGGGACGGTCTTGCGACCGAGCTCCGCACTGCGGAAGTCGACTCGCTTAAAGGGGCCGACGTACACCGCGGCCAGGTAGGTGGCCATGGGATAGTTGGTTTCAAACACACGAGTGGTGTTGTTGCCCTTGCTGTACTGCTCCACCAGGGTGCCGTGGGCGATGGCGGTGACGTCCCGGTGGGCGGTGATGGCTACGCGGAACATCGCCTTTTCGTCCGGCGTATCGTCGCAGGGGAACCAGCTGGGGGCGCCATTGGGTTGGCCTGCCACCAGGGCTCCGCCGTCGGTTTCCTCCCAGCCAACCTCGCCCCACTTGGAGCGCAGCGGGCGCGGGTAGCCGCCGTACTTGATGGTCAGGTCAAAGGACTGATCCTCGGCAATCTCGTCTGCGAAAGTGATCGTTAGCTTGTTGCCGTTGTGCCGGAAGCGGCGGATTTTCATCGTTCCGTTGTTGGCAGCCGCCCCGTGGCCGGTGACTTCCACGCGGTTAACGGCCAGGTTATTGGCCAGGTCCAACGTCATGGTTTTCAGCGGACGGTAGTTCTCGACCGCCAGGCGCGCCACGCCGCGCAGGCGGTTGGGTTCAACGTCGTAGTCCAACTGTAGGTCGTAGCGCAGCACGTGGAACCCGAGGTTGAAGTCCACGCCCGTGTAGGCATCCCGAGCTCCGGCGATGGGGGAGCTGCGGAATGGACGAGGCTGCTGTTGGGATTGCTTCATGTAAGGCACACTACTATCTGCATAGGACAACCCCCGCCACGGAGGTGGTCTGTGGCGGGGGAAGTGTTGTTATATCT
>NZ_JASBOI010000015.1:0-54866 GCF_039907245.1 Corynebacterium sp. c24Ua_83
TGGCAGCTGGGACGTCGCCCTGCACCCCAACGGGCACGAGGTGTGGACCTCCCACGGCGACGGGCACAGTGTGATCACCGAGGCCGAGGGGCCGCTGGGGCGGGAGACCTTCGCCCAGCGCAACGTCCGCAAAACCAAGGCGCTGGCCGAGTACCACCAGGCGATCGAAGAGCAGGAGGGCGGGCCGTCATACTGAGGTAGGACACGCAAGATCAACCCCTCGTCCGATGTGGGAACACCACCCCGGGCGGCAGCATGGGAACCATGATCATTGTAGAAAACCTCACCAAGAGGTACGGCAAGAAAACAGTAGTCAACGACCTTTCATTCACCATCCCGGACGGGCAGGTGACCGGCTTCCTCGGGCCAAACGGCGCGGGCAAGTCCACCACCATGCGCTGCATGCTCGGCCTCGACAAGCCGAACGCCGGCAAGGTGACCTTCAGCGGCAAGGGATACGCCGGCGATTTCGCAGGCCTGGATAACAAGTCCAGCATCGCCGGCGCAGTCCTGGACGCCGCCTGGTTCACCCCGGCCCGCAGCGGCCGCAACCACCTGCGCGTCATCGCGAAGGGTGCGGGCATCTCCGACAAGCGCGTGGACGAATGCCTCGACATGGTGGGCCTCACCAGCGCGGGCAAGAAGAAGGTCGGCGGCTACTCCCTCGGCATGAAGCAGCGCCTCGGCCTGGCCGCCGCCCTCCTTGGCAACCCGCAGCACCTGATTCTCGACGAGCCGGTCAACGGCCTCGACCCGGAGGGTGTGTCCTGGATGCGTCGCACCATCCGCCAACTCGCCGACGACGGGCGCGGCCTGCTGGTTAGCTCCCACCTGCTCAGCGAGATGCAGCAAACTGCCGACCGCCTCGTACTGATCGGCCAGGGCAAGCTCATCGGCGAGCAGACCCTAGACGAGTTCCTCGCCGGTGGCGCCCACGTGGAGGTCGAGTGCAAGGAAGCGGTCCTGCTGGCAGACAGCCTGCGCAGCCGCGGCTTCCAGGTCGATCTGGATCGCGAGCGGACGCTGCGTGTGGGCGTCAACAACATTCCAGAACACGAGGTGCGCGCAGCGATCGCGGCAACGGCGCTGGAGGAAAAGTTCGCGGTGACCAAGCTCGCGACTACCGCAGACAACCTGGAACAGCGCTTCCTCGCCGCGACGGCGGGGCAGCAGGAATACCGCAGCAACTAGGCCTGCACCGACCTCACACAGAAAAGAGACAAACCATGCTCAAAGCAATCTCCTCCGAAACTACGAAGCTGCTAAGCCTCCGCAGCACCTGGATCTACGTGATCCTGTTCACGGGGTCGCTCTACGGCCCGACCACTCTCTACATGCTGTTCAACGACTCCCCGCGACTCGACGGTGGCTGGCCTGACCTGCTTTTCGGCGGGATGATCTTCCTGATGATCGCCATCATTTTCGGCGCCTCGACGACCGGCGGCGACATCAGTAACCACATGACGGCCCACGCCTTCCTCACCCAGAAGAACAGAAGCTCCTGGTTGCTGGCCCGCGCGCTGGTGGCGGCGGTGTTCGTGGAGCTGAACTACATCCTCGGCGTGGCGCTCAGCTGGGCGGTGTTCAATGTATTCCCGGCCGGGCACTTCACTGGCGAAGATCAGCTGCTGCTGTGGGGATACGCGGTGGGCGCCCCCGCTTTCGCCGTGATGGCCGTCGGCATCGCCGCACTGCTGCGCAACCGCGTGGGTGCCATCGCGCTGCCGCTGGTGTGGATGCTGGTGGTCGAGGGGCTGCTGTACAGCGCTGGCGACAGCATCCCTTTCCTGAAGACCCTGTACCACCTGTCCCCGGGCAGCCGCGTGCAGGACATGCAGACCTGGATCTACGCCCAGGACCACACCGACATGGTCAGCCCCGGCTTCGGCTTCGCGGTGATGGTCGCCTGGATGGTCGCACTGCTGGTGCTGGGGCTATACAGCAACAAGACCCGAGACGTGAAATAGGTTTCAGTTAGAC
Source organism: Corynebacterium sp. c24Ua_83 (assembly GCF_039907245.1). Lineage (NCBI taxonomy): Bacteria > Bacillati > Actinomycetota > Actinomycetes > Mycobacteriales > Corynebacteriaceae > Corynebacterium > Corynebacterium sp. c24Ua_83. Next base: position 1,981 of record NZ_JASBOI010000015.1, read on the forward strand.
TGGCGTCATGATCGCAGTAAAAGAATTAACGAAAAAGTATGGGTCCACGGAGGTTCTCCATGGACTCACTTTTTCTGTCCCAGACGGGCAGGTCACGGGCTTCTTGGGCCCCAACGGTTCCGGCAAATCCTCAACGATGCGCTGCATCCTGGGGCTCGACACGATAGGCAAGGGCGAGGTTACCTTCGACGGCCAGCCCCTTAGCGCCTACCGCGCCCAGCGCCCGCACATTGCCGGCGCGCTGCTAGAACCCACCTGGTACATGCCCGGTCACTCCGCCAGGGCGCACATTCGCTCCATCGCGCAGGCCGCCGGGATCTCGCAGTCCCGCGCCGACGAGTGCCTGGAGCTGGTGGGCCTTGCCGGGGTGCAAAAGCGCAAGATCAAGAAGTTCTCCCTCGGCATGAAGCAGCGCCTGGGCCTGGCCGTGGCTCTGCTGGGCGACCCGAAGCACCTGATTCTCGACGAGCCGGTCAACGGCCTCGACCCGGAGGGCGTGCACTGGATGCGCGAGCTCATCCGCCGCAGCGCCTCCGAGGGCCGCGCCGTGCTGGTCAGTTCCCACCTGCTGCACGAGATGGAGCTCACCGCCGACCGCCTGGTTGTCATCGGCAAGGGCTCCCTCATCGGCGAATACACGATGGACGAGTTCCTGCGCACGGGCGCCCAGCCCGCCATCCGGATGCGCGTGGCCGATCCCGATTCTTTTGTGGACGCCACCTCGCGCGTCGATGGCATCAACCTCACACGGCGCCCCGACGGATCCCTGGAGTTCGCCTCCGAGGCCCCCGACTTGGACCGGCGCCTCGGCGAACTGGCGCGCGATACCGGCGCGGTGGTGCTGGAAATGACCCCGCAGCGCGCGGGCCTGGAGCAGAAGTTCCTGGACGCGACCGGGCAGGCAGTGGAGTACAGGACTCAAGACAGGAGGGGCCAGTAATGCTAGGAATCATCCGCAGCGAATGGACGCGCTCGCGCGTCATGTGGGGCACCTGGATCATGCTGGGCTTCGTCCTGCTGTTCTATATCGGTGCCAACGCGCTGACTCTGAGCTACTACCGGTCCGAATACGGGATGAACGAGCCGGAGGTGGGCCTGACGGAGCTGGGCGTGGGCCTCATGCCGGCCTACCTGATGATCCTGTCGCTGTCCGCCGTGCGGGTCAGCGGTACGCGCGGGCACAACCTGCACGCGCAGTCCTTCCTGGTGATCCCCGCCCGCTGGCAGCAGCTGTTCGCGCAGATGTTCGTCAACGCAGCCCTGGCGATGGTGACCATGGCCGTGGCGGTGGGAGTCTCGGTGGCGATGATGGCGACCCTGCCGCAGGAGATCAACACCGACCAGCTGCCGCTGCTGGGCTACACGATCCTGTTCGCCGGGCTGATCAGCCTGATGGCCTCGGCGATCGGCGTGTTGATTCCCTCCACGGCCGGCGCGGTGGCGCTGCCGCTGGTGTGGGCGACCGCGGTGGAGCTGATCTCCCAGCAGCTCAGCCAATGGATCGCCGACAACATCGCGCCCTACCTGCCGTTCAACAACATTTGGATGATCCTGGGCGGCAACGTCTCCATCGGCGGGCACGACACCCCCGTTAGTGTGGCCATCGTCTGCGCCTGGACGGTGGTGCTGGTGGCCTGGGCCTTCTTCGTCCACCAGCGCAAGGACGTTAAATAGTCGCGTTCTCCGCCGCTGCGATCTCGGCCGTGGGCTCGGTGGCCATCACCACCGACCCGCCGTCGCGCAGCGGCTTTAGTGTATCCAGCATCGACTGGGTATCGGTCCACGCGGGCACCAGCACCCGCGGACCTTCTGGGGCGGGGGCGGCCGCCGGGCCGGGGTAATCATCGGGCTGCACGCGCAGCTCGGGGGAGAAGTCGTTCACGCCGAAGGGCAGCTCGCCGCCGGACTCCTCCACGCCACGACCGAAAGGATCGTCGGAGAGCACGTAAACCTCACCCGAGTGGGTCTCCGCCAGAGCTAGGTCGTCGGTAAAAAGCACGTCGCAAGAGTCGGCGTCAACAATAGAAACACCAGTCCGCCAGCAACCCAGAACGATCATGAGCGGCTGCCAACCAGGGGCGCAGGCGATCCCGACCGATGCCGGGGCGAGCGAATCCAGCAGGTGGGCGGCCTTCGATTGCCAGTTGTGCAGGGTCTGGGCGGACAGCTCCATGCGGCCGGCGGGGGTGTAGGTGGTCAGGCGCGGGCTGGCCGGGTCCTGGGCTACGAGCGGGGCGATAATATCCATTAGTTCACACACATCGGACCGTCGCCGCCGGCGTCGATCGGATCCTTTCGGTCGATGCCCTCGCCGGAGCCCGGCGTGCCGACGGAGGCGGGCTTGTCAGAGTCGGAACCAGAGCCAGAGCCAGTAGTGTCGGTGCCGGTCTGGGCTGCGGAGGTGTCCTCGTCCGGGATGCCGTCGCCGTCGAGGTCCTTGATGCCCTTGGTGAGCGTGCCGACGTTCGGGTCGTCCGGCTTGGTCAGCGGGGCGGACTGCTCCAGGATGCCCGGGCCGGCGTAGGTGCCGGACAGCGTGACGGAGAGCTCGTGTTCGTCCAGGGAGGAATCCTCCACCACGTTCAGCCCGCCCAGCTGCTTCGCCAGCGCGCGAGCCGCCGGATCGTCGGGGTTCTTGGCGTTCACCTGGGACTCGGAAATGCCCGTCTCGGCGTGGTTGCCGACCTTGCCCGCCTTGTAGCCGTAGTCTTTCGCCAGGTCCGACACTCGGGCGGCGAGACCGGGCGCCTCGGAGGCGTTAAAGACGTTGACCTTGTAGTCCTTGGCCTTGTAGTCGGTGATGTCGGCGGGCTTGTCGGAGGAAGTGCTTTCCTCGCCCGGCTTGTCGCCCAGCAGGTCCTCGAAGAACTCGTGGACCTGGTCGTTATCCACCGTCACGACGGATTCGCCGTAGTCGCCCGTGCCGTCGATGCTGGTCACGGGGATGGTCTGGAAGCTCACGTCGCCGCCGGCCATGTTCTGCATCTGCGTGGCCAGGCCCATCACGTCCCAGCCACTGTCCAGCACCACGGAGCGCTGCACCGCGTCGTTGAGCTTGGACATGCTGCCCGGATCCGTCAGTGTCTTGGAGGAAAGCACCTTGTTGGCCAGGCTTGCCATGTAGGCCTGCTGGCGGGTGATGCGATCCAGGTCGCCGCGCGGCAGTTCGTGGCGCTGGCGGACGAAGCTCAGCGCATCCTGGCCGTTGAGGGTCTGGCGGCCCTTCTTGAACTTCGCGCCGGACAGTGGCTCGTCGACCTTGTTCTTCAGGCACACGTCCACGCCGCCGACCGCGTCGGTGAGCAGCACGAAGCCCAGCAGGCCGACCTCCGCGTAGTGGTCGACGTTGATGCCGGTGAGGTCCGCCACCGAGCTGATGAGCGCCTGGCGGCCCGCTTCGGTCGACTTGTGGTCGATGTCGGACTCGCTGTAGTCGCTGTTCTTCGCCAGCTCCTGGGACTTCTCGAACTTGGCGGTGCCATACACGCCGTTGAGCTTCATGTTGCCGTTGTCAGGGGTGCTGACGTACGTGTCGCGGGGCAGCGACACCGCGGTCGCCGAAGAGCCATCGTTCGGGATGCGGATGAGAATCATCGTGTCCGTGTTCGTGGCTTCTTCGTCGCCCGCACGGAGCATGTCGATTTCCTTCTGGGACAGCGGTTTGCCCTTCGCATCCGTACGGGAATCCACGCCCACCAGCAGAATGTCGGTCGCTCCATCCGGCTGGTTGCCGAGGTTCAGGTTGTCCGCCTGGGCCAGCCCACCGTTCAAGTTGCCGACCGCCATGTAGCCGATACCCATCACGACCAGCGCGAGTGCCGAGACCGCAGCCAGCACCCCGCGCGACCAGCCGGGGCCGATCTGCTTGGCTTCTACGCCACCGGGGGCTGCCTGGATACGCCGTGAATGGCGGCTTCTCTGATGCCCTGTCTGCTCTGTCATTATTCACACTTTAGCGGCAAAGATGCCGCTGGTGTAGTACTGATTTTATGAGTGTTTTGGTTTTCGGAGCTTCCGGTCAGGTAGGCCGGGCCCTGCTGCGTCTCCGCCCCGACTTTGTGCCGGTAGGGCGTGCGCACGCGGACCTCGCCGTTGCGGGATCTGTGGATTCTTTCTTATTGACGCCGCCGTCTGACGTGGAAGCCATCGTCAACCTCGCTGCATTCACAGCCGTGGACGCTGCCGAGAAGCCTGAGAACGCGGGCGTGGTGCACCAAGTAAATGCGGTAGCCCCGGGGAGGATGGCCTCCTGGGCCGAGGTGCACGGGGTGCCGATGTGGCACGTCTCCACTGACTACGTTTTCTCCGGAAATCTGCCGGTGGGCTGCGAAAATCCGGTTGACGGTCAGCCCGGCCCGCTGAACGCCTACGGGCGCAGCAAGCTGGAGGGGGAGCGGCGAGTGCTGAACCTCGGCGGGCACGTGGTCCGCACGGGCTGGGTTTACGACGCGACTAGGCGCAACTTCGCCACCACCATGGCGCGCCTGGCGCGGGCGGGCGTGAATCCCTCGGTAGTGGACGACCAGTACGGCCGGCCCACCCACGCCGACGTGCTGGCAGCGGAGCTGGCGGCGATGGTGGACGGGCGGCAGTCTCCGGCGATCAGCCACGTGACTGGTTCCGGGCCGCTGACCACATGGTGCGGCTTCGCCCGCGAGATCTTCGCCACACTGGGGTGCGATCCGGCACGGGTGAAGGCCATTCCGAGCAGCGAGTATCCCACTCCCGCGCGCCGGCCCCGCAACAGTGCCCTGCAGATTCCGGCGACCGGCCTGCCCGCGTGGCGGGATAGTTTGCGGGCTGCCCTGGGGTAACCTCAACGGCCATGACAGAGGCACCCATCGCGATTATCACCGTGACCTATTCACCGGGGGAGTACCTAAACAAGTTCCTGGACTCGGTGCCAACTAACGCGCGGGTCGTCATGGTGGACAACGGTTCTACGGACGGAGCTCCCGAGGCGGCTGCGGAGGCCGGGCGCGCGGAGTTGATCTACAGCGGGGGCAACGTCGGCTACGGGGCCGGCATGAACCTCGGCTCCCGGCATCTGCGCGCGGCCCGCGAAGCCGGAGAGATCAACCCGGACTACCTGGTGATCTCCAACCCGGACGTCGTGTTTAGCGAAGACGCGATCGAGAAACTATTGGAGGCGGCGCGGCGTCACCCTCGTGCAGGAGCGCTGGGCCCCCGCATCGTAGAGGCAGACGGCAGCGCCTACCCGTCCGCCCGCGCGGTGCCGCAACTCGGCTCCGGCATCGGGCATGCGCTGCTGGGCAAGATCTGGCCGACCAATCCCTGGACCAAGCGCTACCTGGACGACGAAGACATGGACAGCGAGCGGACCGCAGGCTGGCTGAGTGGCTCCTGCCTGCTGCTGCGCTGGGATGCCTTCGAGGCCCTGGGCGGGTTCGACGAGCGCTACTTCATGTACATGGAAGACGTGGACCTGGGCGACCGGCTGGGGCGCGCGGGTTGGCTGAATGTTTTCGTTCCGAGCGCGGAGATCCGGCACGCCAAGGGGCACGTGGCGGGCAAACACCCGGACGTGGTGCTGAAGGCCCACCACGACAGCGCCTACCGCTTCCAGGCGGATCGGCTGCCGGGGTGGCGCTACCTTCCGGTGCGCATGGTGCTGAAGGCCGGGCTGAAGATCCGCGAGAAGATTGCAATTGCGGCAGCGCACGGCGTGGGTTGAACGCCACGGCAAAAACAGTGACTAGTGTGTGAAAACCAATAGTAAAAAGCAGTAAGGAACAGAAAGGCCAAAGAAGTGGTAGATCTCGCAGCCACGACCGACGCAGTGATCCTGGTCGGAGGCAAGGGCACCCGACTGCGCCCCCTGACTAACTCCATCCCGAAGCCGATGCTGCCGGTGGCCGGTGCACCATTCCTGGAGCACCTGCTGGCTCGCATCAAGGCCGCCGGGATGACGCACGTGGTGCTCGGCACATCGTTCAAGGCCGAGGTCTTCGAAGAGCACTTCGGCGACGGCAGCCACCTGGGCCTGGAAATCGAGTACGTGGTGGAGGAGGAGCCGCTGGGCACCGGCGGCGGTATCCGCAACGTGCTGGACCACCTGCGCTACGACCGCGCGATGGTTTTCAACGGCGACGTGCTGGGCGGGACGGATCTGAATGCCGTGTTGAAGACCCACGTGGAGCAGGAGGCCGACGTGACGCTGCACCTGCTGCGCGTCTCCGACCCCCGCGCCTTCGGCTGCGTGCCGACGGACGCCGAAGGCCGCGTGAGCGCGTTCCTGGAGAAGACGGAGGATCCGCCGACGGACCAGATCAACGCCGGCAGCTACGTGTTCAACCGCTCCGTGATCGAGAAGATCCCCGCCGGCCGCCCGGTGAGCGTGGAGCGCGAGATCTTCCCGGCCCTGCTGGAATCCGGAGCCCGCGTGTTCGGCCACGTGGACCAGTCTTATTGGCGCGACATGGGCACGCCGGCGGACTTTGTGCGCGGGTCCTCGGACCTGGTGCGCGGCATTGCCCCCTCGCCGCTGCTTGCCGGACGCCACGGGGAGAGCCTGGTGGACGAGTCCAGCGCCATCGCCGGGGGTGCACTGCTGCTGGGCGGCACCGTGATCGGCCGCGGCGTGGAGATCGGCGGCGGGGCGCGCGTGGAGGAATCCGTGGTCTTCGATGGCGTGCAGATCGAGGCGGGCGCGACTGTGGAGCGCTGCGTGATCGCCGCCGGCGTGCGCATCGGTGCGCGGGCGCACCTGGTGGACTGCGTGATCGGAGAGGGGGCCGTCATCGGTGCCCGCTGCGAGCTGCGCGACGGCCTGCGCGTGTGGCCGGGAGTGAGTTTGCCGGACGGTGGCGTGCGCTTTTCCTCCGACATCTAGCGTTTTTCGCCGTCCGAGGAAAAATTTAGACAAATTTCACTACATCTAGTGTGTCCTGAACTAAAGGTTCAGGAAAATGTCCATATGTTGTGGTTTTAGGTAGCGTTCCGTGCATACGTTGTGGTTGCGTTAGAGCCTATTTTCTCAGGAGGCTGTGGCTGTAGGGGCGCTAGTGACTGATGTGACTGAAGTGGTTTGAGGGAATTTCCCAAAGCTTGACGCGGTGTAATTACCAGTGTGTAATCTTCAGTAGACCAACAAAGTCAGGCATCAGATACATCAGATGAGGAGACCTCCGTGGACAAGTCAGTAGACACCGCCCTTCGTGGCCACTTTGCTGACGGTTCCTCGGCGGTAGAGCAGGAGGCGAACGTGGACAATGAAGCTCGCCAGAAGAACCTCTTTGATCTGACGCAGGACTTCGATCTGCTTTTCGATGCCGTGGAGCAGGACTGGCAAGAGCAGGCGCTGTGCGCGCAAACCGACCCGGAGGCGTTCTTCCCGGAGAAGGGTGGCTCCACCCGCGAGGCCAAGCGCATCTGCCAGGCCTGCGGCGTGCGCGACGAGTGCCTGGAATATGCATTGGAGCACGACGAGCGCTTCGGTATCTGGGGCGGGCTCTCCGAGCGCGAGCGTCGTCGCCTGAAGAAGCGAATCGGCTAGCTAAAGCCGGGGGTCGATCTGAGTGGGGGAAACGTTCAGGTAGCAGGCCACCAGGCGCACAATGATCATCTGCAGAATGTCCTGCAGCTCCCGCGCGGAAGCCGCGCGAGACTCCACCGGACGGCGGAAAATAATGATGCGCGGCCGGGTAGGGGTGCCCGTGTTGTCCACGCCGGCGGTGACCAGCCGGCCCAGCGGAACCTGACCATCGGCGACCACATCCTCCGGCCACTGCCGGTAACCCGTGCTTAGCCGCATGCGCGGCACGACATCGACGGCGACATCGAGGCTGGACAGTTCGGCGTCAAAACGCTCCAAAATAGGTTCGAACGCATCCAGAACCGCATCGTCAAAGCGCTCCGAACGCGACTTATTCCGCGGCACCTCCGGCAGCAAGATGCCCCGGATGCCCCTGCCGCGGGGATCCTGCCTCATGCGCGCGTCCTGCTTCATAGGAACACATCTTAACCGCGCTGCGGCGACATGCCACGAGGGCACGCTCGAAAGCCAGGGTAAAAGGGCTACACTAATGCGCGTGACTTTTATCCGACAATGCTCTCGCCCCGGCTGCGGCAAGCCTGCCGTCGCCACGCTGGAGTTCAACTATGCAGAGCAGCTGGCCATCGTGGGGCCGCTGAGCGTTAGCGGAAACCCTCACAGGTGGGATCTGTGCGAAAGCCACGCCCGCCGCACCACTGTGCCGCAGGGCTGGACGTTGGAGTTCGCCGACGAACCCGCGGCCACCGAAGCTGACGAAGAAGACTTGATGGCGCTGGCCGAGGCCGTGCAGCAGGCCGCCGAGCACGAGAAGCAGGAGCAGGCGCAACCCGCCCCCCGGCTCTACCGGCGCTCGGAGATCCCCGAAGCCACGCCGCACCATCCATCCATGAAGAACCTGCCCCGGTCCACGCCGCGCCGCCACCTGCGCGCGGTCCGCGACCAGCACTAGCGAAAGGAAACCCCATGGCTACCCATTCCCCCAAAGACGTAGCAGCGGCCATCAAGGCCTATGACGTCCGTGGAGTTGTCGGCGAGGGCGCCGGATTCCTCAACGAGGAGTTCGTGCGCGACGTGGCTGCCTCCTTCGCCCGCCTGATGCGCGAAGAGGGCGCGGAGACGATCGTCATCGGCCACGACATGCGCGACAGCTCCCCGAGCCTGGCCGCCGCCTTCGCGGAAGGCGTGAACGCGCAGGGGTTGGACACCATCACCCTGGGACTCACCAGCACCGACGAGCTATACTACGCCAGCGGCGTGAAGGAATGCCCGGGCGCCATGTTCACCGCCTCCCACAACCCGGCGAAGTATAACGGCATCAAGCTCTGCCGCGCCGGCGCCCGCCCGGTGGGGCAGGATTCCGGCCTGGACCGCATCTCGAACGAATTGGTCGAGGGCATCCCCGCCTACGACGGCGAGCCCGGCACCAATACCACCGAGGACGTGCTGGAAGGCTACGCCGAATACCTGAACAACCTGGTGCCGCTGAACATCCACCCCCTGAAGGTCGCGGTGGACGCGGGCAACGGCATGGGCGGGCTGACCGTTCCCGCCGTGCTGAAGCAGGACTCGCTGGAGATCTTCGACCTCTACTTCGAGCTCGACGGCAACTTCCCGAACCACGAGGCCAATCCGCTGGATCCGAAGAACCTGGTGGATCTGCAGAAGTTCACCGTGGACAAGGGCGCGGACCTCGGCATCGCCTTCGACGGCGACGCAGACCGCTGCTTCATCGTGGACGAGCTGGGCGAGGCCGTTTCTCCCTCCACCATCTGCGCCATGATCGCCGAGCGCTACCTGGACGAGCAGCCGGGCGCGACGATCATCCACAACCTGATCACCTCCAAGTCCGTACGCGAACTGGTGGAGGCCAAGGGCGGCAAGCCGGCGCGCACCCGCGTGGGCCACTCCTTCATCAAGGCGCAGATGGCCAAGGAAGGCGCTGTCTTCGGCGGCGAGCACTCCGCGCACTACTACTTCAGCGACTTCTTCAACGCGGACTCCGGCATGCTGGCCGCCCTGCACGTGCTGGCGACCCTCGGCGGGCAGGACAAGCCGCTCTCCGAGCTGAAGCGGGCCTACGAGACCTACCGTGCCTCCGGGGAGATCAACTCCGAGGTGGCCGACCAGGCGGGACGCACCGAGGCCGTGGTGGAGGCCTTCGCCGACCGCACCGCATCCGTCGACCGGCTGGACGGCGTGACCATCGAGCTGCAGGACGGCTCGTGGCTGAACGTGAGGGCGTCAAACACCGAACCGCTGCTGCGCCTCAACGTCGAGGCGCGCGACGACGAGGGAGTGCAGGCCATCGTCGACGAAGCTCTCGCCGTGATCCGGGCTTAGGAGGCACATATGCGCCGCATCGAAGGTGCTGTCCAGAACTACGCCTGGGGGTCGCACGAGTCGCTGGCGAAGCTGCAGGGGCGGCCTACGCCCACCGAAAAGCCCGAGGCCGAGCTGTGGTTCGGCGCGCACCCGGGCGCTCCCGGGCCGCTGCTGGACCTGATTACCGCCGATCCCGAAGGCCAGCTGGGGCAGGGGCGAAAAAGCCTGCCGTTCCTGCTGAAGCTGCTGGCCGCCGAACGCGCGCTGAGCATCCAGGTGCATCCGACGAAGGCGCAGGCCGAGGTGGGGTTCGCCGCCGATGAGGCCGCGGGGATCGCCCGCGACGCCTTCGAGCGCAACTACAAGGACGACAACCACAAGCCCGAGCTGCTGGTGGCTCTGGGCGAGTTCGAGGCGATGGCGGGCTTCCGGCCCGTTACCCGCACCGCCGAGCTGCTGGATAGGCTGGCCCTCCCCGAGCTGGATTTCCTGCGCGGTGATCTGCGCGGTGCGGTCGAGCGCGCGCTGCACATGCCGGCGGGGGATCTTCCGGAGATTATTGACGCCCTCACGCGGCGCTGCCGAGAGCTCGCGGCCAACGCGGACGATTGGATGGGCGAGGTGGCGGACCTGGTGCTGCGCCTGGAGCAGCAGTACCCGAACGACCGGGGCGTGCTGTTCGCGCTGCTGCTCAACCGCGTGGTGCTGCAGGAAGGCGAAGCGCTATACCTGGATGCGGGACAGCTGCACGCCTACGTGCGCGGCACCGGAGTGGAGATAATGGCGAACTCGGACAACGTGCTGCGCTGTGGCTTGACCCCGAAGCACATCGACGTCGAAGAACTACTGAGCGTGGTGCGTTGGGAGGAACTCGCGGATCCGCGGCTGCAGGCCGATGCGGAAGGGGTGTACCACACCCCGGCGGAGGAATTCAGCTTGCGCAGAGTGGACGGAGAGGCCGAGGTCGCCGGACCGGCGATCGTGCTGGCTGTCGGGGGAACCGTGGAGTGCGGGGAGCTGCGCGTGGACAGTGGCTCCGCCGCGTGGGTGCCCGCAGGCGAGGAAGCGCGCGTGAGCGGGAAGGCCTTTATCGCTCGTCCCGGGGCTTAGGCTGCGGTCCCGCCGTGGTATCGGTGGGCTTGCCCGCTTCCTTGGGGGCGCCATGCTCGTCATTCTCGTCAGTCCCGCGCTGCGGCCCTGCGGGCTTTGTCGAGTCGGAAGGCTCCAGGGGGTTGTCTCCCGGCGGGAAAGGTATATCCCCGCTGCCGTGCGTGCCGTCACCGGGCTCGGTAATAGGGCCAGGCTTAGTGGTGCCGGACTGAGTAGCATCAGGCTGAGTCGTGCCGGGCTGGGGAGTGCCTGGCTGTTCTGCCTGAGAAGCGCCCGGCAGAGCCGACGAGATCTGCGGGGTGGGCTGGGTCGATGGGCGCTGGTTTGGAGCCTGCGGCTGCTGCGCCTGCCCGGGGGATTCCATGCCTTCCGCAACGATGGTCTCGGACGGCTGCGAGCCGTTATTCTGCTGGCCATTCCAGGCGTTGGGTGGCAGGTAGGGATCCTGGCCCAGCGGGGCGACGTTGCTGAAGTTCGACCCGTTCCCGGACTGCGGGGCGCGGGTGGAGTAGGCGGGAGGATCCGGCTGCGAGGTCGGCTCATCGGAGACCACATCGTGATTCTGGGAGGCCGCTCCCGTGCTGATGGCGACGGTCGACTCCTCTGCCGAATTGCGCTTCGGGGAGGTGGCCTCCGAACCCGACTGCCAGGTCCAGACGCCGATGATGCCGGCCAGGACTAAGCCGACGATGGCGATGCCACTGATGGCGCGGGGAACCGGGGAGTGCTGCTCACCGGTCTCGTAGATGACGGCGGTGCCCTTCTCTTCGGCTTCCTCGGTGCCATGGTCTTCTGTGGCCATCTGGCTCACCTCCTTTTCGGCAAAGATCACAATTTGGTTAAGGCACCCCAGAGCCTAGCAGGGATACAGGGCTTTGACCAGAGTTATTGGGCGTGTAAACGCGCTACAGTCGGTAATTGAGCGACAGAAAGGGCAGCACCATGAGTAACTGGGACGAATTCATCTTCTCGCAGGAAGACAATGTGGACTTCCTGGACGAACTGGCCGACCTGGACGGCCCCGAGGTGGCTGGGGCTCTCGTGGACGCCGTGAACCTGGCTTTGCGTGAGGAACAATCCGGTTCGGTAGACTACTCCATCGGCCTGTGCGCTGCCACGGTCGCAGCCATCTGGGGTGGTGCGCCCTTCAGCACGGCGACTGTGGCTGACGAACACCCCTTTATCCGCGCCCACATCGGCGAATGCCCGACCAACCTGCAGGAAATTTCGCTGCAGCTGCTGGACGGGGAAATGGAACGGCGCGAGGGCGAGGAAGACCTGGAAGCCGAGGGGCTGGAAACCTTTGTCGAGGCCTTGAGCTAGTGCGCGAGCGCCAGAACGCGAGATAGTAGACTGTCTGAAAGCTATACCGTGAGAATTTACCGAGGAGTCACCCCACCCATGGAGTTTAAAGTCAAGGATCTCTCGCTGGCAGAGGTCGGCCGCCACCAGATCCGCCTGGCGGAATACGAGATGCCCGGGCTGATGCAGCTGCGTAGCGAATACGCAGAAAATCAGCCCCTGAAGGGCGCCCGTATCGCCGGCTCCATCCACATGACCGTGCAGACCGCCGTGCTCATCGAAACCCTGGTGGCCCTTGGCGCAGAGGTGCGCTGGGCATCCTGCAACATCTTCTCCACCCAAGACGAGGCGGCCGCGGCCATCGTCGTCGGCGACGGTACGCCGGAGGCTCCCGCCGGCGTGCCGGTGTTCGCCTGGAAGGGTGAGACCCTGGACGAGTACTGGTGGTGCCTGAAGCAGATCTTCACCTGGGGCGAAGGCGTGGAGGCCAACATGATCCTCGACGACGGTGGCGACGCGACCATGGCCGTCATCAAGGGCATGGAATTCGAAAACGCCGGCCTGGTCCCCGACGCGGAGGAGCAGGACGCAGACGAGTACAAGGCCTTCCTCGGAATGCTGCGTGAGACCTTGGCGGAGGACGGTAAGTTCTGGAGCCGGGCGTCAGAAAACATCAAGGGCGTAACCGAAGAAACGACGACGGGCGTGCACCGCCTGTACCACTTTGCGGAACAGGGTCTGCTGCCCTTCCCGGCGATGAACGTCAACGATGCGGTGACGAAGTCGAAGTTCGACAACCGCTACGGCACCCGCCACTCCCTGATCGACGGCATCAACCGCGCCACCGACATGCTGATCGGCGGCAAGTCGGTGCTTCTGTGCGGCTACGGTGACGTGGGCAAGGGCTGCGCCGAGGCGCTGGCGGGCCAGGGCGCGATCGTGAAGGTCACCGAGGTCGACCCGATCAACGCTCTGCAGGCTCTCATGGACGGCTTCGAGGTTGTGCAGGTAGAGGACTTTATTAGTGACGCCGACATTGTCATCACCGCAACGGGCAACCTTGGAATCATCACGTTTGAGCACATGCAGATGATGAAGAACCACGCGGTGCTCGGAAACATCGGCCACTTCGACAACGAGATCGATATGGCCAGCCTGCTGCACCGTGAGGACGTCAGCCGCGTGACTATCAAGCCGCAGGTGGACGAGTTCACCTTCCCGGGTGCCAACGGCGACCCGGTCTCCATCGTGGTGCTGAGCGAGGGGCGCCTGTTGAACCTGGGCAACGCCACCGGCCACCCGTCGTTCGTCATGTCCAATTCCTTCGCTGACCAGACGATCGCGCAGATCGAGCTGTACACGAAGTCCGACCAGTACGGTAATGACGTCTACCGCCTGCCGAAGATTCTGGACGAGATGGTTGCGCGCATCCACGTCGAGGCGCTCGGCGGAAAGCTGACGACGCTGACCAAGGAACAGGCTGAGTACATCGGCGTGGACGTTGCCGGCCCGTTCAAGCCGGAGCACTACCGCTACTAGACATGATCGTTAGCTTTGAAGGGGTCGACGGCGCGGGGAAGAATACCCTGGTCACGGCCGTAGAAAAGGAGTTGGTGGAACGCGAGGTGCCGGTGGCGCGCGTCGCGTTCCCGCGTTACGAGGAATCCCACCCGGCGATGCTGGCGCGAGAGGCGCTGCACGAGAACCTGGGTGACCTGATCGATTCCGTGCACGGCATGGCCACCCTGTTCGCCCTCGACCGCGCCGAGATCGGGGCGGAGCTGGCGGATTTCGACGCAGATGGTTATGTGATCCTGATCGACCGCTACACCGCCTCTAACGTGGCCTACTCCGCCGCGCGCGTCCACGGCGACGTGGCCGAGGTCGGCCAGTGGGTTAACCAACTGGAGCAAGAGAAGCTGGGAATCCCGGCACCCGACCTGCAGATCCTGGTGGACGTCGAGGCGGAGGTGGCCGGGCAGCGCGCCGAGTCGCGCGAGGCCCAGGACCAGTCGCGGGCACGGGATGCCTACGAGCGGGATAGCAGCCTGCAGGAACGCACCGTCCGTGCCTACCGTGCACTGGCGGAGCAGCAGTGGCTGAGCCCGTGGGTGACAGTCGACAGCACCGGAGACGATTACGAGGCCCGCGCGGCTAAGGTCGCGGACCTGCTGGAAGAAATGAGAGGATGACAACCGTGGAAACGAAGATTCTGGTGGTCGACGACGACCCGGCAATCGCGGAAATGCTCACCATCGTTCTGCAGGGTGAGGGCTTTCGCACCGTGGTCGTGGGCGACGGCGTAGAGGCCGTGAAGGCCGCGGAGGAACACAACCCGGACCTCATCCTGCTGGACGTCATGCTGCCCGGAATGAACGGCATTGACGTGTGCAAGGCGATCCGCGAAACCTCCACGGTGCCGATCGTCATGCTGACGGCACGCACCGACACCGTGGACGTGGTGCTGGGCCTGGAGTCCGGCGCCGACGACTACGTGCACAAGCCGTTCAAGCCGAAGGAGCTGGTGGCGCGAGTGCGGGCACGCCTGCGCCGTACCCCCGAGGAGGCCCCTGCGGAGACGATCGAGGTGGCAGACCTGAAGATCGACGTGCCCGGCCACCAGGTGATCCGCGATGGCCAAGAGATCGCGCTGACCCCGATCGAGTTTGACCTGCTGGTCACGCTGGCTTCCCGCCCGCGCCAGGTGTTCTCCCGTGAGGAGCTGCTGGAGCAGGTGTGGGGCTACCGTAAATCCAGCGATACGCGCCTAGTGAACGTTCACATTCAGCGCCTGCGTTCGAAGGTGGAGAAGGACCCGGACGACCCGAAGATCATCCAAACCGTCCGCGGGATCGGCTACAAGACCGGCGAATAGGTTCTCGTGGAGCAGGAACAAGCGAGGGAACAAGCGAGGGCCAAGAAACGCAAGCCAGCCCGCCAAGCACAACCGAAGGCCCCGGGTTTCCCGCAGAAGGTGCAGGGGAAGACGCTGGCCGCGGGTGCGACGTTCTGGTCCGTGCTGCGCGACTTCTTCCGCCGGCCGCGGGATACCTGGCTGCGGCTCATTAATTCGATCCGATTGCGCTGGCAACAGTCCATCCAGCTGCGAGTCATCGGTAGCGTGGTGGCCTCCAGTACTTTCGCATTCCTGCTCATTGGTTTCCTGCTGGTCGGTTTCCTGAGCCAGCAGCTGCTGGCCACCAAGTTCTCCGAGGCCGTGGACAGCATGGATCGGGCACGCACGGCAGTGGAAGAGCAGATCAGCGCCACCGACTCTTCCAACCCGGTGTCCGTGCGTCTGACTTCCGCAAGGGCGGTGCTGACGAACCGCTCGCCAGGGGTGGAGCAATCAAGCGCCCCGGTGTACGACTCGGTGCTCATCGCCTCCAACGCGAGTGATGCGGAAACGCGGATCCCGGACAACATCGACATTCCCGAAAACCTGCGTGAGTTTGTGCGCCAGGGGCAGGTGGCCTACCAGTATGCCCGCGTAGAAGGGGAAAACGGTAGCTACAAGGCGCTCATCATCGGCGGTCCCGTGTACTCCGACATTCCTGGTCTCGAGCTGTACCTGCTGGTTCCGTTGACCTCTGAAGAGGCCACGTTGAACCTCATGCGCGGCCTGCTTATGGCCGGCGGGATCGTCCTGATCATTCTGCTGTTGGTGATCGGTTGGGTGTTCTCCCAGCAGATTACCGGCCCAGTCCGTGCGGCCTCGAAGATCGCCGAGAAGCTGGCTGCAGGCCACTTGCACGAGAGGATGGTCGTCGACGGCCAAGATGAGGTCGCTAGGCTCGCCTATAGCTTCAACGACATGGCGGAAAAGCTCTCTACCCAGATTCGCAACCTGGAGGAGTTCGGCTCGTTGCAACGCCAGTTCACGTCGGACGTTTCCCACGAGCTGCGTACCCCGCTGACGACGGTGCGCATGGCGGCGGACATGATCGAGGACAACGCCGACGAACTCGACCCGCTGACCGCCCGTGCAGCTCACCTGATGACGAAGGAACTCGACCGCTTCGAGACACTCCTGGGCGACCTGCTGGAAATCTCACGGCACGACGCGGGCGTGGCGAACCTGTCCGCCGAGAAGGTCGACGTGCGTGGCGTGGTGCGCTCCGCCCTGCAGCAGGTGCGCGCCATCGCAGAGGAGGTCGGCACCGAGTTCAATGTGGATCTTCCGGAAGATCCCGTGGTTGTCGCCGTGGACTCGCGCCGCGTGGAGCGCATCCTGCGCAACCTCCTGGCCAACGCTGTCGACCACTCGGAAGGCAATCCGATCGAGGTGAAAATGGCCGTCGGCGAGGACTCGCTGGCAGTCGCCGTCACCGACCACGGAGTGGGGCTGAAGCCGGGCGAGGAGGAGATGGTCTTTAACCGCTTCTGGCGTTCCGACCCTTCGCGCGAGCGTCGCACGGGCGGCACCGGCTTGGGCCTGGCCATCGCCAAGGAGGATGCCAACCTGCACGGCGGCCGCCTCGAGGCCATCGGCGAGCCCGGCGTGGGCGCTTGTTTCCGGCTGACCCTCCCACTGGAGCAGGGCCGCACCGTAAAGACCGCGCCGCTGCCTTTGGCGATGGAGGCTGAGGGCGTCACTACCCAAGAACAAGAAGGGGGCGATGATGAGTAACAAGACCACAAAGGTCACGAAGGTCACAAAGGTCAAAAAGGTACTGTCCGCGGTGACCGGGCTGGGGCTGCTGGCGTCGTGCTCGACCCTGCCGGACGATACCAACCCCGAGGCGATCTCCAGCTACGCTCCGGCCCCCAGTGGGCAGGAGGCACCGACCCCGACCGATGGGCAGCCCTCCGACCTGCTGCTGCGCGATTTCTTCACCGCCAGCGCCCACCCGCTGCGCAACCACCAGGCGGCAAAGAGGTTCCTCACCGGCGGCATGCAGGGGCGGTGGCAGTCCGATGCGCCGACGATGGTGCTGGACCGGATCGACATTGCCTCCGACGGTCCGGGCGATGATTCGAAGATCACCTACCGCGTGCGAGGCAACATCGTTGGCACGCTGGGCGTGGGCGGAGTGTTCGACCCGCAGTACAGCGCGTTCGAGACCAGCTACGAGATGCAAAACGTCGACGGCCAGTGGCGCATCAGCAACCTGCCGAACGTCGTGGTGCTGGACCGACAGGACTTCGTGGGCACCTATCGCGCGCGCAACATCTACTTCCCGGACCTCAACGGCCGGGCGCTGGTGCCGGACCGCCGGTGGATCTATACCGGTCAGCAGTCCACCGCCGCCTCCCTGGTCTCGTTGCTGGTTGCGGGCCCGCAGGATCGTTTAAAGAAGGCGGTGCGAAACCTTATTCCTAAGGACGCCACCGCCCAAGTCTCCAAGGACGACGAGGGAGACCCCGCCGTACACTTCACCGGCCTGCAGGAGCTATCCGCTGATGCGCGCCGGCTGCTGGCGGCGCAGGTGGTGTGGACGCTGGCGGGATCCGAAGTCCGTGGACCCTATGAGCTCACGGCGGATGGCACACCCATGAGCGATGACATGCATGGCAAGTGGCTGGTGCAGGACCTTTCTCAATACGACCCGAACGTGCAGGTGCAGGCGCCGCTGCGAGCCGTCTCCGGTGGCGACATCTATCAGCAGGACGGGACGCGGGCGAAGAAACTGGAGGGATGGCTATCACAACAGTATGTCGAGTCCGTGGCGCTAAGCCCGCGGGACGAAATCTTCGCGGCCGTGACCGGGCGGGGCGATGCACCACGCCAACTGATGATCGGGGCGAAGGGGGATCAGCCGGTGAGCTCCGTGCAGGCGGATTCGCTGACTCGCCCGACCTGGGGCCTGGATGCCACATCGGCCTACGTAGTGGCCGATGGTGAGCGGATCACGGAGATCACTCGCGACCCGGAGACCGGCGCGGTGGGGGAGCGGCAGGTGGATAGCTCCACAATGAGAATGGTCGACGGGAACGAGAAGCGCATCAGCGTTTTCCGCGTATCGCACGACGGCGCCCGCGCTGTGATGATCGTGAACGGACGGGTGTACGTGGTGACATTGGAGACAACCGACGATGGCACGAAGCGGCTGGGTGCGCCGGTGGAGATCGGCCACGCCGTGGGGGATACCGCGGTCAGCGCCGACTGGTCAGATGACGGGTCCGTGCTAGTGGGCACGCGCGCCAACGATGCCCCGGTGTGGGACATCGAGGTTGACGGGTCTTACTCCCAGCAGATCACGGGCCGCAACCTTTCCGCCCCGGTGGTGTCGGTGGCCACGGACGGGAGCAAGATTTACGTCACGGACGCGAATGCGTTGATGCAGTTCGACATCACCTCCGAGGAGTCGCGCTTCTGGCGCGAAGTGCCGACCATGCAAGGAAAGCGGGCAACCCCGGTACTGGCCGACTAAGCTGAGTGCCCGTGGGGATTAAGGGGGATCTCGGTGCGCTCGCGGGGCTGGTGTGGCGGGCGGACTGCGTGTGCTGCGGGGCGGTGACCGGCGGGCAGCTGTGCGAGGCCTGCGGGCTCCAGCTGATGCAGCGTTGGCAGCGCTGGCAGCCGCGGGTGGCGGCAGTGCCGGTTTTCGCCGCCGGGGTGTACGGCGGCGCGCGGCGGATGCTGATCCTCAGCGCCAAGGAGCGGTTGCGCCCGGCGGCCATTGACGTGGCCGGCCGAGTACTGGCCGCCGGGATTCTGCACGTCAGCGGTCTGGGTTTGGTGCCGGACCCGCGGTTGGGGCGGGTGGTGCTGGTGCCCGCCCCAACCCGCAAATCGGCCGCGCGAAAGCGTGGTGGGGACATCGTTACCCGCTTCTGCCAGGCCGCCGCGGCGCTGTATCCCGGGGTGGAGGTGCATCCGGTGGCGTGGCTGAGCGAGGCGAGTGTGGACTCGGTGGGGCTGGACCGCCACCAACGGCGCGAAAACGTGGCCAGCAGCATCCGTTTCGACCCGGCGGCTATCGGGCGATTACGCGGGGTGGGGGAGGTCGTGATCGTGGATGACGTGTGCACTACGGGCGCGACAACAGCGCAGTTTGCGCTGGCTCTGACGGCGCGGGGAGTGCGGCCGCGATTGGCGCTGGTATTGGCTGGCGCATAGATCACATAAATAAGGGGTATATGCACAAGTGCAGCAACGGCGATAGGTAGACTAGGAATTGGAACGATCGCCGTTGGAAGGTGGGTAATCCGGCCCGATTCTGGCGGTGAATGACTTTGGAGGTTGAGCAATGTCGACCGGCAAAAACTCGTCCGACTTTGGCAACGAGGAACTTGCTGCACCCGAGGCAGGCGTAGAGATCACTGGGCGCAACGTTGAGGTGCCGGAGCACTTCGCAGACCGCGTCAAGGGCAAGCTCGCGAAGATCGAGCGTCTGGACCCGACCCTCACGTTCTTCCACGTGGAGCTGCAGCACGAGCCCAACCCGCGCCGTGGTGACCAGCAGGATCGCCTGCAGATCACCGCAACCGGCAAGGGCCACATCGCTCGCGCAGAGGCTAAGGAAGACTCCTTCTACGCTGCCCTCGAGGTCGCAATTGGCCGCATGGAGCGTTCCCTGCGCAAGGTGAAGGCGCGTCGCAAGATCGCCCGTTCCGGCCACCGCGCTCCGATGTCCATGGGCGAGGCAGCTGCCAGCCTGGTGGAAGAGGCACAGCCGCAGGCGGAGACCAAGCCGGAGGAGGTCGGCCCGTACGACGTCGACCCCTACGAGGATCAGTTCAAGCCCGGCCAGATCGTGCGTAAGAAGGTGCACAAGGCCGCTCCGATCAGCGTTGACCAGGCGCTGAGCGAGATGGAGCTCGTGGGCCATGACTTCTTCCTGTTCATCAACGAGGAGACCGGCCAGCCGTCCGTGGTGTACCGTCGCCATGCTTTCGACTACGGCCTGATCACCCTGGAAGAGAAGGACGCAGAGAAGTAACCCCTTTCTCTAATCCGTCTTCAACCCATCAGTCGGCTCCCGCGACTAACCCGTGGGGGCCGGCTTTTTATGCCCGGACTTGCCGGGTGTAGTTGCCCCCGGCCTTGGGGGTGGGGGTAGGATTATCCGAAGCCGACAAATTAGCTAACCAGTATTAGAAATCGAGCAAAGGACAGCATCAGCGTGCTAGGACTTTCGAAAATCCTCCGTATGGGCGAAGGCCGTGCGGTTAAGCGTCTCGCGAAAATCGCCGACCAGGTGATGGACCTCGATGAGGAATACACCAAACTCACCGACGAGGAACTTCAGGCCAAGACCGACGAGCTGAAGAAGCGAGTTCAGGAAGACGGCGAGAGCCTGGACGACATCCTGCTCGAGGCTTTCGCCACCGCGCGTGAGGCCTCCTGGCGTGTGCTCGGCCAGAAGCACTACAAGGTGCAGATCATGGGTGGTGCTGGCCTTCACTTCGGCTACGTCTCCGAGATGAAGACCGGTGAGGGTAAGACCCTGACCTGTGTGCTGCCCGCATACCTCAACGCGCTGTCCGGCAAGGGCGTGCACGTCGTTACCGTGAACGACTACCTGGCTAAGCGTGACGCCGAGTGGATGGGCCGTGTGCACCGCTTCCTGGGGCTCAGCACCGACGTGATCCTGAGCGGCAAGAACCCCGCCGAGCGCCGTGAGGCCTACAACGCCGACATCACCTACGGCACGAACAACGAGTTCGGCTTCGACTACCTGCGCGATAACATGGCGCACTCCCTGAACGATCTGGTGCAGCGCGGCCACAACTACGCCATCGTGGATGAGGTCGACTCGATCCTCATCGACGAGGCCCGTACCCCGCTGATCATCTCCGGTCCGGTCGAGGGGTCCAGCAAGTGGTTCACCGCCTTCGCGGCAATCGCCCCGAAGCTGACCCGTGACATCCACTACGAAGTGGACGAGCGGAAGAAGACTGTGGGTGTCAAGGAAGAGGGCGTGGAGTTCGTCGAGGACCAGCTGGGCATCGAGAACCTCTACGCTCCGGAGCACTCGCAGCTGGTGAGCTACCTGAACAACTCCATCAAGGCGAAGGAGCTGTTCACCCGCGACAAGGATTACATCGTCCGCAACGGCGAGGTCGTCATCGTCGACGAGTTCACCGGCCGCATCCTGGACGGTCGTCGCTACAACGAGGGCATCCACCAGGCGATCGAGGCGAAGGAACACGTCGAGATCAAGAACGAGAACCAGACACTGGCCACCGTCACACTGCAGAACTACTTCCGCCTGTACGACAAGCTGGCCGGCATGACCGGTACGGCGGAGACCGAGGCCGCCGAGCTGAAGTCCACCTACAAGCTGGACGTCGCCGCGATCCCGACGAACAAGGAAAATAAGCGTAAGGATAACGTCGACCTGATCTACAAGACGCAGGAGGCGAAGTTCGAGGCCGTGGCTGAGGACATCGCAGAGCGCGTGGAGGTCGGCCAGCCGGTGCTGGTGGGTACCACCTCCGTGGAGCGTTCCGAGTACCTGTCCAAGCTGCTGCAGCGCCGCGGCATCAAGCACAATGTGCTGAACGCGAAGTACCATGAGAAGGAAGCGGAGATCGTCGCCCAGGCAGGTCGCCTGGGAGCCGTCACCGTGGCTACCAACATGGCTGGCCGCGGTACCGACATCGTGCTGGGCGGTAACCCGGACATCATCGCCGACATCAACTTGCGCGAGCGCGGCCTGGATCCGGTGGAGACACCGGAGGAGTACGAAGCGGCCTGGAACGACGAGATCGAGAAGGTCCGCGAGGAGTCCAAGGAAGAGGCGGAGAAGGTCCGCGAGGTCGGTGGCCTGTACGTGCTGGGCACGGAGCGTCACGAATCCCGCCGCATTGACAACCAGCTGCGTGGCCGTTCCGCGCGTCAGGGCGACCCGGGCGAGACCCGCTTCTACCTGTCCATGCGCGACGACCTAATGGTGCGCTTCGTCGGCCAGACCATGGAGGCGATGATGACTCGCCTGAACATCCCGGACGACGAGGCCATCGACTCGAAGATGGTCACCAACGCCATCAAGGGTGCACAGTCCCAGGTGGAGTCCGCCAACTTCGAGATGCGCAAGAACGTGCTCAAGTACGACGAAGTCATGAACGAGCAGCGCAAGGTGATCTACGGCGAGCGCCGCCAGATCCTCGAGGGTGAGGATGTGGAGAAGCAGATCCGCAACATGCTGAAGGACACCATCGAGGCATACGTCGACGGCGCGACCGCCGAGGGCTATGTCGAGGACTGGGACCTGGATACCCTGTGGAACGCGCTGGATTCCCTCTACGGCCCGACCTTTACCCACGAGGAACTGGTGGAAGGCGACGATTACGGCCGCCCGGGCGAGCTGAGTTCTTCGCAGCTGCTGGACGCGCTGCTCGATGACGCTAACCGCGAGTACGACGAGCTGGAGGAAAAGGTCACGGAGATCGCCGGCGAGGAGCAGATGCGCGGCATGGAGCGCGCGGCCCTGCTGAACGTCGTGGACCAGAAGTGGCGCGAGCACCTCTACGAGATGGACTACCTGAAGGAGGGCATCGGCCTGCGTGCGATGGCGCAGCGTGATCCTCTGGTGGAGTACCAGCGCGAGGGTGGCGACATGTTTAACCGCATGAAGGACGGCATCAAGGAAGAGACCGTCCGCCAGCTGTTCCTGGTGCGCAACCAGCTGAAGCAGGCCGGCCAGGTGCACGTTGATGACCCGGCGGCGGGTAACGAGGGCGTGGCCGTGGACCGCGCCACGCAGACCACCATGGGTGGCTAAGAGCTAGATCAAGCTGAGGCTATCGATCGCCCAGACCTTGACCCCGCGCCGTGCGGAGCTGTGCAGTTGATGCAGCTCCGCGCGGCGCTTTTGCGTGTGCTGCGACATGCTGCCCGCAATCGCCCGCACCCGATCGCCCATTTGCACCGATGCGCAAAAGCGAACACAGTCGCCCGCGCTGGGCTGGATGTGCAGGCTTATTATTGACGCCCCCTTCTCCACCCGCCCACTCGTCGGTTCCGGCCGCACGTGCCGGCGGACGCGCAGTTGCTCTAGCACCCGTTCGCCGAAGGGCGCGCGGCGCAAATGATCGATCGGACGGCGCCCCTCCAAAGCCTCCAGCCACATTTTTACGATCTGCGCGATGCGCTGGGGCGGTGGGGTGTTGGCGTCCCGAAAAGAATCAGTGACCTCCTCCTCGGTGACCTGCACCGCGACGGCCGGGGTGGGTGGGCGCAGGAACACGAAGTCCGGAAGTGGGCGCGTGGAAGTTGAAGTGGTCACGAAAGAAAATCCCCCTGTTGTTCATGCCAGTGATGCCGTACGGTGCGTTCCCCCGAAGGCGCCATACGGGCATAACTATAGCGAAGTGCGCGCCCCGCGGGGCGCCGGAGGGCGAAAAGATGGCAGAATATAGGGCATGCGTGGACTAGTAGTTGATTATTGCGGAGTGTTGGACGGCGCCGAGGAAGACCGCAGGCGGTGGCGCAAGCTGCTGTCGGCGGCGCGAGCGGAGGGCATTGCCACGGCGATTCTTTCCAACGACCCGGGCGGGGCGGGCGCGGCCCCCATCCGTACGTGGCTGGAGGGCGGCTACGTGGATGCCGTGGTGCTGTCCGGCGAGGTGGGCGCGGAGAAGCCCTCGGAGGAGATCTTCCGCATTACCGCCGACCGCCTGGACCTGCCGCAGCAGGATCTGGTGCTGGTGGACGACAACATCCTGAACATCCGCGGCGCCGTGGATGCCGGCCTGATTGGCATTTACTTCCAGCAGTTCGACCGCGCGGTGGTGGAGATCACCGGCGTGTTTGAGCTGGAGGGGGAGTTTTAAACCATGCTGGTGTACATTCCCGCGACCTTTGACATGCTGGGCACCCTCGCGGAGCAGGGGGAACACCCGGTGCGCTCTGCGGTTGGCTTTGCTCTGACCCCGGCGGTGCGGGAGTTCTACACCGGCGGCGACGAGGAGGAGCTGGCGTACACGGCCTTCCTGGATGCCGCACGGGCCTCGCTGCGCCTGCTCAGCGCGGGCGGGGAGGAGCGCTTCCCGCACCGGCGCGTGGTGATCAGCGCGGAGATCGACGACTCTGCGGTGTCGCTGGCGCCGGCCGACGGTGAGTCCGTGGTGCGGCTGGACCCGGCCGTTGTGAAGGTGCAGCAGTTGTTGGCGATCCATGTTGATGACGCCGACGCGGAGGCCGCCACGGCGAAGGCGATCGAGTGCATAGACGCAGCTGACTTGGGGGATGAGGACGCGGAGTTCGCGCTGGGGGACTGCGAAGACAACCTGATGAGCTGGTACGACGCGAAGGAGCTGCCGTTCCTGGTGGATTTGATGTAGCGGGTTAGCTACATTTCCCACTCGTTGTTGCTACGCAGGGCCTCCAGCAGGCGGCGGATCGCGGTGACGCGCCGGGCGGACGCGCCGGTGAGGGTATCCAGGGCGCACTCCGGGTCGGCGGGCGGACCCATGTGGGTGCAGCCGCGGGGGCAGTCTTCGGTGACTTCGCGGAGGTCTTCGAAGACGTCCACAACGGTGTCCGGGTCGACGTGTGCGAGCCCCAGGCTGCGGATGCCAGGGGTGTCGATGATCCAGCCGCCCGCGGGCAACTGGAGCGCGACGGACTGGGTGGAGGTGTGGCGGCCCTTGCCCACCCCGCTGACTTCCCCGGTGGCGCGTTCTGCGTCGGGGATGAGGCGGTTAAACAGGGTGGATTTGCCCACCCCGGAGTGGCCGACGAGGGCGCTGACCTTGCCGGTGATGTGCTCGCTGAGTTCGTCCAGGGAGTCGCTGACGCCGGTGGTGAGGACCTCTACGTCGAGATCGCGGAACTCGGCGGCGAAGGCACTGGGGTCGGCGAGGTCGGATTTGGTGAGGCAGACCAGCGGGGTGAGGCCGCCGACGAAGGCGGCGATGAGGGCGCGCTCCACGAAGCCGGTGCGCGGCGGCGGGGCGGCCACAGCGCTGACGATCAGCAGGTAGTCCGCATTGGCCACGACGATCCGTTCGAAAGAGTCCGTGTCATCCGCAGTGCGGCGCAGAATGGAGGTGCGGTCCTCGAGCCGCACGATGCGCGCTAGGGTGTCCTTCTTGCCGGAGGTATCGCCGACCACACCGACGTGGTCACCGACGACCACGTTGGTGCGTCCCATCTCGCGGGCACGCATGCAGGTGACGAGGGTGCCGTCTTCGTCCAACACCACGCCCCAGCGGCCGCGGTCCTTGGAGACGACCATGCCCCGCTTGGCGTTTCTATGGCTCGGCCGATCCTTCGTCCGTGGGCGGGAGCCCTTGCCGGGGCGGACGCGGACATCGGATTCGTCCCAGTGATGGGCGTTGCTGTGCCTTCGCCCCATCTAGCGTTCCTGGCCCAGCAGCTGCGCCCAGCGGCGGCGGAAGCCGGGGAGGGTCTTGGCGGTGGTGTCCACGTCCGAGACCTCGATGCCTTCGACGCGGAGTCCCAGGATCGCGCCGGCGGTGGCCATGCGGTGATCGGCGTAGGACTCCCAGCGACCGCCCTCCAGGGCGGCTGGGTGGATGATCAGCCCGTCGGCGGTCTGCTCGACGTTGCCGCCGAGGGCGTTGATGTTATCCGCCAGTGCCTGCAGGCGGTCGGTCTCGTGCCCGCGCAGGTGCGCGATTCCGTAGAGGTGGCTGGGACCGTCGGCCAGGGCTGCCAGGGCGGCGACGGTGGGGCTGAGCTCCCCAATATCGTGCATGTCCCAGGTGATCCCGTTGACGCGGCCGGTGCCGGAGACAACTAGATCGCCGTGGTGGACGTCCAGCTCCGCCTCCGCCCCCATGTCCAGCAGGATCTGGCGGAACTGGTCGCCCGGCTGGTTGGTGGTGGCGGGCCAGTTCTGGATGCGCACGGTGCCGCCGGTGAGCACGCCCGCGGCCATGAACGGCGTGGCGTTCGACAGGTCCGGCTCCACGTGCCACTGGCGGCCGCTGATCGGGCCGGGGTGGACGGTCCATCGGTTGAAGGAGGTTTCCACGTCCACCCCGGCCTCGCGCAGCATCTGCACCGTCATCTCGACGTGGGGCTGGCTGGGCAGGGAGTTGCCCTCGTGGATAACGGTGACGCCCTCGGTAAAGCGGGCACCGGCCAGCAGCAGGCCACTGACGAACTGGGACGACTGGGAGGCATCGATGGTGATCTCCCCGCCCTGGATCTCCCCGGAACCCTCCACGAAGAAGGGCAGTCCTTCCGGGTTGCACTCGGTGCTGGTGTTCACGGTGGCGCCGAGGGCACGCAGGGAGTTCAGGGTGGTGGACATCGGACGGCGGCGGGCCTCCACGTCACCGTCGAAGGCAACCGTGCCGGTGGCCAGGGCAGCGATCGGCGGGACGAAGCGCATCACGGTGCCAGCCAGGCCACAATCCACCTGACCGCCGTGCAGCTTCTCCGCCGGGGTGACGTACATCTGGTCGTTCTTCAACAGGATCTGGGTTCCTATGGAACGCAGAGCCGACATCATCAGCTCCGTATCGCGACTGACAAGACCGCCGGTGATGGTGGAAGGCGCATCCGCCAGCGCGGCTAGGATCAGTGCACGGTTTGTAATGGATTTCGAGCCGGGGATAGCCACGGTGGCCTGTACGGGCTCGGTGGCGACCGGAGCCGGCCAGAGTTGTTCAGACATACCCATATTGTCTCACTTTTTCGCTGGAAAAGAAGTGCGGGGTGGGCATAATGGGCGAGTATGTGTGGCCGATACGTTTTGTTCAGCTCCTTAGAAGAGCTTTCGGGTGACCTGCAACGACGGCTGGGAGCCCCGCGCATACCCCGCGCCGGGGCCGGGGAGTGGCCCGCCAACTACAACGTGGCGCCCACCACCGAGGTGCCCATCGTGCGGGAGTTTAGAAGCGAGGCCGCGGTCGGCCCCGCACGCTGGGGCTACCCGCCGAAGACGGTGTTCAACGCGCGGGGAGAGACCGCATTCTCCAAGCCCTTGTTCGCCGGCTCCCTGCCATGCGCCTTTCCGATGGACGGCTGGTACGAGTGGACGGTCGGGGAGGATAGCAAGAAGCAACCCTGGTTCACCACCGCCACCGACGGCCACCCCCTGTACGCCGCCGGGCTGTGCAAGGCCGTGGAAGGCAAGCTCTACGGCACCATCATTACCGTCGCGGCCCTGCCGGAACTCGAATGGCTGCACAGCCGCATGCCCAGGATCCTGGTGGGCGACGAGCTAGGTGCTTGGCTGAAGGGCGCAGGGGCGGAGCTGGTGGCGTCACCAAACAAGGCAACAGAAGTACACAGCAGGAAGGCGGACAGGAAGGTCGGGTCCGTGGCGAACAACTTCCCGGAACTGGTGGGAATGAACCGGCGATAGAATTGCGTTGGAAGAAAGGTGAGAGGTGAGCGAATGAAACGCAGCGATGACACTGCAGACGAGCTGCTGCAAAGATTCGAGGCTGATGCGCTGCCCCTGCTGGATCAGCTCTACGGTGCGGCGTTGCGGATGACGCGCAACCCGGCCGACGCGCAGGATCTGGTGCAGGATGCGTACATGAAGGCCTACCAGGCGTTCGGTTCCTTCAAGGAAGGCACGAACCTAAAGGCGTGGATGTACCGAATCCTGACGAACACGTACATCAACAGCTACCGCAAGGCGCAGCGCCGCCCGACGGAGTCCAGCGCTGACGAGATGACCGACTGGCAACTGGCCGAAACGGCGAAGCACGACTCCGTGGGGCTCGAATCCGCCGAGGTGGAGGCGCTAAAGAACATCCCGGATAAGCGCATCCAGGATGCCCTGATGAGCCTGGGCGAGGACTACCGCATGGTCGTGTACTACGCGGACGTGGAGGGGCTGGCATACAAGGAGATCGCCGAGATTATGGACACTCCCATCGGCACCGTGATGTCGCGGCTGCACCGCGGGCGCAAGCAGCTGCGCAGCAAGCTGAAGGACGTGGCGGCGGAGCACGGGATCGTGACGGAGGCAGCACAAAACAAGACGGCTCATAACAAGCTGACGGAAGCGAAGGGATAAGAGCACATGTGCAAAGACAATTCGCGAAAGACGGACTGCGACGACCTGCTGGATGCCCTGTACGAGGTGGCTGATGGTGACGCCGACTGTGAGAGCCGCGAACGTTTGCGTGCTCACGCCGACGCTTGCCCGGAGTGCCTGCGGCAGCTAGGACTCGAGCAGCAAGTGCGCGACCTGCTACGGAGCTGTTGTAGCCAGCCCGCCCCGGTGGAGCTGCGGGCGCGGATCTGCACGCAGTTGCGGGTGATTAGCTACCGGGTGGAAGAGTAGCTCGCAGAGGAGTAGCGGGCAAAGCAAAAGGCCGACGGGCACCGTTTTCTGCGGTGCTCCTGCCGGCCTTTTGAGTTACGGCTTAAGAGTTCGGACGCTTGCCGTGGTTAGCCTTCTTCTTGCGACGATCCTTGCGCTTGCGGCCACGCTTGCTCATTGTGCAGCTCCTTGGTGTTTAAGGGGACAGTTTCAACCTGTTCAGCTTAGCGGGGGCGCGTAGCTGGACAAAATAGCTGAACAAAAGGATGGGATTTAAACGGTGATGCGCTTGCGGGTACGAGTGCGGCCACGGTTGGTGCGGCGCTTCAGTGCGCGGCGCTCGTCCTCGGCCATGCCGCCCCACACGCCGGCATCCTGGCCGGACTCGATGGCCCAGTTCAGGCACTGGGAAGCAACGGGGCAGCGGTTGCAGACCAGCTTGGCCTTGGCGATCTGAGCCAGGGCGGGGCCGGAGTTTCCTACAGGGAAGAACAGCTCGGGGTCTTCTTCACGGCAAACAGCTTTGTGGCGCCAATCCATTATTGTATTTCCCTTCTATTTTTTCGGACAAAGGATGTCCGAAGGTGCGTCGTTTTGGTTCTTTGCAGTCGGTGTGGGCACTTTGGCCGGTGATCGAAGTTGGGCTCGACGAATTGACCTAGAGAATCTCTAGGTAAATTCAGGCAAAAGTGGTGGTGGCGAAGTGGCGTGCAGACCTGTGTGTAGAGGGGGTCGCGGCGGCTTTTCGCCTTGCGATTAAGACCTTGTTGGTTTGTTGTTAACCTTTTGGCCTCTTATCGGTTACTTGGATGATTTTGGCACGTTATTGCCGGTTTGGCTAGAGCTTTTTCTCAAATTGTGACGAATATCACAAGAGAATGATTTGGTATGCCAGGGGAAAGCGGTTAAGGGATAGCGTTACCCAGCGCTCGCATTGCCCAGCGCTACGACGGACTCGCCGCGCTTTTCCACCAGCACCTCACCCGCCAGCTTGAGCGTCACTTGCCCGGTGTAGCCCTTGCGATCCACCGGGATGGTGCGCAGAACCTTGCCGTTATCCCAGTCCACCACTGCAATCCCCTTAGCGGTGGGAACCAGCAGCCGCCCGCCCATAGGAGCGGCGGGGCCGATAGCGCCGTTAACTTGGAACGCAGGCTCCATGGTTGACGGGGTGAACGTAACCACTCGGGCGCCATCAAACCAGCTCATCAGGTGCGCCGAATCCGCCGTCTGGGAGCGGAACAGCTTGCCATCCCGCTGCTGCGGATCCAGTAGCGGGGCGGGGTCGGCGGGGAACTGCTGGAAGTCGCCTTCCTTATCCAGCACCTGGAAGCGCGAGCCTTCGTTATCGTTCCCGTCCTTCGCGCGGGTGCCGTTGCCGGGGGCGTAGATCACCACCCGGTCTAGCCCCACGCCCACCAGTTCGCTGTCCGCGGGGACTTCGTACTCGTGGTACTTTTCCGGGGCATCCGAGTCCTCCGGGTTCGTCTTAAGCAGCCGGATCAGTTTCTTTTCGCTATCGGGGCACGTCTGCGCCGTAACCAGCAGGTCCCTGCGCGTCAGAGCGGAGGTAAAGGTGCACTCGGTATAGGCCTGCTTGTTCGGCTTCACTGCCGTCAGCTTGTCGCCGACCTCCACGCGCCGCACTGCGTCCGAGCGCAGTAGTTCCGTGCGCGTGGGGGAGAGCATCCCGATGTTGTCCCGGCTCTGGAACAACTCCACGTGGTCTGCGGCCAGCATGTCGCGGGTGTGACGGTATTCGCCGGTCCCGCTATCCAGTGCCACTACCTGCCCGCACCCCTTGGATCCCTGCAGGAAGAGGTTCATCTTTCCCCAGTTCGCCGCCACGGCGCACAGGTCGTGGGGTGCCTTATAGTGCCAGACCTCGGTACCATCGTCGCCCCGTACCATCGTGGCCTTGTTGCCGGAGGTTAGAACGACCCCACCCTGATCTACCACCAGGTCGGCGGAGTCCGTCCTCGCATCCCACAGCTCGCGCAGATGCTCTGGAATCGGCCGGTCGCCTTTGGCGGAGTCGGAAGAGGCGAGGGTCTTGTCCTCGGCCTCGATCGGGTGATCGGCGACCCGATGGTCCACCTCGCGGGCGTCGGAATCCAGCCACGTGATCCCGCCGAGGGCAAGCAGCCCGC
Source organism: Corynebacterium sp. c24Ua_83 (assembly GCF_039907245.1). NCBI lineage: Bacteria > Bacillati > Actinomycetota > Actinomycetes > Mycobacteriales > Corynebacteriaceae > Corynebacterium > Corynebacterium sp. c24Ua_83. The sequence continues at coordinate 32,526 of NZ_JASBOI010000015.1, forward strand.
AAGCCAACGCAGCTGCGACGATGTGGTCACCGCGACGGGCGCGCTCGGGGGAGGGGATGCGCCGGCTCATGGGCGCGGCCTCCTGCGGGACTTTTTCACCTTCAGAGCTGCACCTTTCACGCCGCGCGGTGCCCCCACCCGGTCGCCAACATCGCCGGGAAGGTCGAACTCAGCCAGAAATTCCGCGCTGGAAGAGAACCACTGCGGTGGGTCCTGTAAGTCCAGACCCAGGGCGTCGCTGATGGCGTTCCACCGCGCGACCTCGTCCCAGCCGATGAGGCTCACCGCCGTGCCCGTGTTGCCCGCGCGCCCCGTACGGCCGATGCGGTGAACATAGGTGCGCTCGTCGTTCGGGACCTGGTAATTGATCACGTGCGTGACATCCTCGATGTCGATACCGCGCGCCGCCACGTCGGTGGCCACCATCACGTCCACCTCGTTGCGGCGGAACTCGTCTAGGGATTCCTCGCGGTCCTTCTGGCGCATGTCCCCGTGCACTGCGCCTACGCGGAAGCCCAGCTTGGCAAGCTCCTCGGCCACGCCCGCCGCCTGCCGCTTCGTGCGGGCAAAAACGATGCTGCGGCCTCTCCCGGGGGATTGCAGAATACGGGCGAGTGCGGAGAGCCTATCGAGCTTGTGGGACTGGAACACCACCTGTTTCGTCGATTCGTGGGTTGCCTCCGTCGCCGCGCTATCCGCCTGAACCAGCACCGGGTGCCGCATAAACGTCCTAGTCAGTGCCGCAATCGGGCCTGGTATGGTGGCGGAAAACAGCATCGTCTGCCGCAGTGGGCTGGTTTGCGTGATGATGTCGCGCACATCGTCCAGGAACCCCTGATCCAGCATCTCGTCCGCCTCGTCCAACACGACGATCTCGACCGTCTGCAACTGCAAATACCCCTGTTTCGCCAGGTCCAGCAGCCGTCCCGGAGTACCGACGACCACGTCCACGCCGCGCTCCAGGGCCGCCGTCTGCGCGTCGAAGCCCACGCCGCCGTACACCGCCTGTACCTGCAGGGCACGGGTCTTGCTCTTCTTTCTTTGGGACGCCCCCTCGGCCCCCACCGGCACACGCAAGTTGCGGGCGGCCAGGGTCAGGTCGTCGGTGACTTGCAGGCACAACTCTCGGGTAGGCACCACGATCAAGGCGCGCGGGGTGCCGTCCGGGGCGGTGACGGTGGCGTCATCAAAAACCCGATCGAGAACAGGAATGCCGAAACCCAAAGTCTTGCCCATACCAGTGCGCGCCTGGCCGATAACGTCGGAGCCCTTCAGCGCGATGGGCAGGGTGTATTCCTGGATGGCGAAGGCGCGCGTAATGTTGGCCGTGGCCAGAGCCTCCGTGATTTCCGCGGCCACGCCGAGCGAGCTGAAGGTTGGGCGGGAGGCAGAGGATCCAGAAGACCTAGAGGGCATCAGCACCTGCAGCACCTGCCTTCCTTGCTCGACCTGATAGCTATGATGGTCACAATACTGCACGTGAGTATAGAACGAACATGAAGGAAGGGTTTCCCATGCAGATCAAGGTCGGATTCGTACACAACGCCCGCGAGCTGGCTATCGCCATCGACATCAAGAGCGAGCAGGCCAAGTCCCAGGACGAGTACGTGGCAGAGATCGAGAACTTCCTGCGTTCCGGCGAGAATGAGACGCTGACCATTGAAGGCGCCAAGGGGGCGCGCTACGTGCTGGTACGTGGACAGATCGCTTACGTAGAGGTCGGCGCAGAGGCCAAGAACTCTGTCGGTTTCGTAAGCTAGGGAGGCTGCGACTAGCTGTATGAGTAGCGGCAGTAACGTGGAGCGCCACCCCATCCCGCCGGCGCGGAAGTCTGCGCCGGAAGTGCCGGGCGCAGATATAAGGCAGCCCGAGCGCGGGCGGTTTAGCTTCCGTGGAGTAATACTGATTACTGTCGCATTTGTGCTGGTTACCCTCCTGGTTATGTACAGCATTTTGAATGGTCTGGGCGACGAGGAAGATACGCAGGCCACCGGCGAGGTCGCAGTTACGACCAGCGACGACGGCGGCACGGCCGGCGCCGAACACGGCGATTACGAGGGGCTGAAGTTCGGTTCCCTGCCCCCGGGCGGCAAGTACACGAAGGAGGGCAGCGGGAAGTTCCGCACCGCCGGCGAGCCCGGCAAGACCTTCGGCAAGGGGAAGAAGAAGTTCACCTACGTCGTGGAGGTCGAGACGACGCTGAAGTCCTCGGCCTACGGCGGTGACGATGCGTTTGCCGCGATGGTGGACGCCACCCTGGCCAACCCGAAGTCGTGGGTGGGCGATCCGCAGTATTCCTTCCAGCACGTGGACGAAAAGAAGCTGCCGAAGGGGAAGAAGCCGGATATGCGGATTCAGCTGACCTCGCCGGAGACCACCGCCGCGACCTGTGGCGATAGCTATGGCATTGAGACCAGCTGCAACTTCCCGGGCGAGGGGCGGGTGGTGCTCAACGAGGCGCGCTGGGTGCGCGGCGCCATCCCGTTCGAGGGCGATCTGGGCGCGTACCGGCAGTACATGATTAACCACGAGGTCGGCCACGGCATCGGGCACAAAGCCCACGTGCCGTGTTCCAAGGATGGCGCGCTAGCGCCGATCATGATGCAACAAACCATCAGCCTGAACAACGCCGAGATCTATAAAATCAACCCAGACAAGGCCTTCAAGGACAATCCGAACACCTGCAAGGCAAACCCGTGGGTGTTCCCGTTTGGGTACAAGAACAGCAAATAAGCGAGCGCATGATCAACGAAGATTCTCACAGCGACTTCAATTCCCCGCCGCCGGCGCACATCCTGGCCAGCTTCCAGGTGCCCTCGGCGCACCCGGTGCTGCTGGAACAGGAGTGGAGCCAGGGGTGGCGCTGCGACCGGGCGGTGATCTCCCGGGCGGATGAGCCGGCGCGGGCGGCGTGGATTGCCAAGATCATGTCGAAGGTGCGCCCGGCGGGGGTCTCCATGTCGCGACCCATCTTTTCCTCCGACGGGCGCTTTAGCGTGTCCGGTTGGCGGGCGCGCACTTTCATGTCCGGCCACCAGTCGCCGCGCTTCGACGAGATGGTGGCGGCCGCCTTGCGCCTGAACGAGGCACTGCGTGGCGAAAAGAAGCCGACGTTCCTGGCGCCGCCTGTAGCAGGGGAGAAGTGGAACGAACACGACCTGTTTGCCGCGGCGGACCAGGCCGCGTTCGCCGAGGATCCGGCGCAATGGGTCACCCCGGTGCTGGCGCCCGAGAGCGTGCCGCGAGAGGACGCTGCCGCCGCCCTGGTGAAGGCCGCAAGCCTTGCCGAGCTGCGCGAACCGATCGTGGAGGACGACCAGCTGGTGCACGGGGACATCGCCGGCTGCACCATCTTCGACGGCACTGCCGACCCCATCGTCACGGATCTTTACCCAGCGTGGCACCCGGCGGCCTGGAGCGTCGCGCTGCTGATCGTGGACACGATGGCCTGGGGCAACGCGCCGGATGCCCTGCTGGATCGTTGGGCGCATTTGCCCGACTTCACGCAGCTGGTGCTGCGGGCGGCGATGTACCGGCTGTTCTTGCATGCCATGCTGCCGAACTCCCAGCCGGAATCGTGGGAGGGGCTGGCGCGCGTGGCCGACGTTGTGGCCGCCTGGGTAGCGAAGCGGGAAGGCTAGTCGCCGTCCGTAATCGAGGTCCTCGCCCATAATCGAACACGAAATAGGTATTCGCCGGGAGGTTGTCCGGGGCACATGACAGACTTAGAGCCATGGACCACGGCAGCCTAAAGAACCCTCACAGCAACCCACCCCTAAACCCTAACCACGACCTCGAAAAACGCCTCGGCGCCAGCGGGAAACCCAAGGTTCGGCTGGGGCAGCCCACGGATGCGATCCAGCCGTCGGAGTTATTCGATGGACTTGCCGGTGCCCTGGTCGAGGGCTCGGCGCAGGTGGATTATTCGCGGCCGTATGCGATCCTCGGCGGGCCGGGCACGGGTAAGACGTCGCTGCTGATCTCCGCGGCGCGGGACTTTCTGCTACAGGGGGGATCGGCTTCCGAAATAATGTTCTTCGCACCGTCTAAGGAGGCGGCGACGGCCGTGCGCGCGGCGTTGTACCAGCGCATGGCCGGGGAGGGTGACTACGCAGCCTCGGGTACGTTCGTGCGTTCGGTGCACTCGTGGGCCTTTGCGTTCTACCGCAGTGTGCAGACTCTGCGCGGGCAAAAGCAGCCACGGTTGATTACGGGTGCGGAACATGACATGCAGATCCGCGAGATTCTGCGGGGCACTGAGGAGGACGGCAACCGGTACTGGCCCGCTAACGTTGTCCCCGCGCTGAGCTACGCGGGCTTTGCCCAGCAGCTGCGCGACCTGCTGCTGCGTGCCACCGAGCGTGGTCTATCAGCCCAGCAGCTGCAGCAGCTAGGGGTCGAACACAACCGCCCGATGTGGGAGGCTGCGGGGCAGTTCCAGGAGGAATACCAGCAGGTCCAGCGCTTGAGCCGCTCGGAGAGCCTGAACGCTTCCGAGCTGCTGCACGCGACCCTGGCCGCCTTTGAGAAGCCGGAGGGCGAGCAGCTGGTCGAGCGGCAGCGGGAGAAGGTGAAGCTGCTGCTGGTCGACGATGCGCACAACCTGGACCCGGCCTCCGCCCGGCTGATCGAGAGCTTCATGGTGCCGGGGACCCGGACCCTCATCGCAGGCGATCCGGACCAGTGCGTGTTCCACTTCCGCGGTGCGGACGAGGCCTTCCTGGACTCCTACTCGCAGGACCCGGACCACCGGGTGGTTTTGAGTGCTTCTTATCGTTTGACGCCACCTGCGGCCCAGTCCGTGAACGCCCTCCGTAGGCACTTGGGCGCGCAGCCGAGCCGCGTGGAGCTGCGCTCTGCCGGTTTCGGTGCCGATGCTCATTCGAGCGCAGCGGAAGGAACAGGTCGAGGCTTCATAGATTCCGAGCCTGTGCAGGTGACGATCACGCCGACGGAGACCGCGGAGCGACTGAAGATTGTGGATGTGGTGCGGCGCGCGCACATCGAACAGCAGGTGGCTTGGGACGACATCGCCGTGATCGTGCGCGGGACCGGCAGCATCGCGCGGGTGCGCAGGACGCTGATGGCCTACGGCGTGCCCGTGAAGGTGGACCCGACCTCCGTGGTGCTGGCGGAACAACCCCTGGTGCGGATGCTGCTGCTGGCTGCAGAAGCGAGCTACCGGGATCTCACTGTCGCGGAGATGCACAGTGTGCTGGAAGGCAGCGTGGGCGGCGCGGATCCGGTAATGGTGCGCCGCGTACACCGCGCGGTGGCGCTGGCCATCCGCTCCGCGCAGATGGCCGGGCAGTCGCTGCGAGCCCACGAGGACGGCAGGCCCTTCCAGGCCGCGGACTACGTCACGGAGCTGCTGAACCACCCCGACGATCCGGACAATCAGTGGATTCTTGGCCACTGCGGACCCCGCGAGCAGGAGGTCATCCAACGTGTGTCCACGGTCTTGGAGGCCGGGCGGCAGGCTTGGAAGAACCGCCAGGGCACGGAGATGGTGCTGTGGAAAATCTGGCAGGCCACCAAGCTGGACATGCACCTGCGTGCGCAAGCGCTGAAGGGTGGATCGCTCGGCGCGCAGGCCGACGCGGACCTAGACGCGGTGATGAGCCTGTTCGATATTCTGGGCGACTTCGCAGAGCGCAACCCGCACGCACAGATGGAGAGCTTCGTAGAGAACCTCCGCGCCCAGAAGGTGCCCACCGGAGGGCGCGACCAGCGCGGCGTGCGTGCCGGGGCCGTGGAAATCCTTCCGGCTCACGCGGCTGCGGGGCGCCAGTGGAAGGTGGTGGCCATCGCCGGAGTTCAGGAGGGCGAGTGGCCGACCGGCCCGACCGTCGGCGGGCTTTTCGGCCAACTGGAGCTGGTGGACCTGCTGGACCGGGGGATCGACCCGAGCGTGCCGGTGGCGCGTATCAACGATGCCATCGAGGAGGAGCGCAGGCTTTTCCTGCTGGCACTCAGCCGCGCATCCGACAGTGTGCACGTGACCTGCGTGCGGAACTCCGGCGATGAGGCGCTGGTGCCCTCAAGGTTCATCGCCGAGATGGGTGTGGAGCCCACGGAACTGGCTACAACCGACGAGGCGGAAGCTGCAGCGGGGAGCAAGGTCTCTGGCTCCGGGGCGGGCTCCTTGCCGCGCGTACTGGCCATCGAATCGTTGCTGGCGGAGCTGCGCGATGCCGTCACCGCCCCTAACCGCCCCGGCCACGAACGGCGTGCGGCAGCACGGAACCTGGCCAAGATGGCGCAGGCCGGGGTGCACGGTGCAGCTCCCGAAGATTGGTGGGGCATGGCGGAGCCCTCCACGGACGCGCGTGTGCTGGCCGGGGATAAGATCCGATTGAGCCCTTCCAAGCTGGAGAGCTGGAGCACCTGCGCGTTGCGTACCTTCCTGGACAGCAACGGAGGGGTGAGCGAATCCACCGAGCCGATGCGCGTGGGCATCTTCATTCACGCTATCGCCGAGCAAATTGTGCAGGGCATGGATCTCGACGAGGCGCAGCTGGCCGTCCGCGAAATCCTTCCGCACGTGCTGGACGGACCAGCGTGGAAGGACGCGCACACGGTGGCGCGCTGGGAAAAGGGCGTCAAAAAGCTACACGACTTCATTACCGGCTACAGCGACCAAGAGCTCGAGACCGAGCGAACGCTACGGGCGCGCGTCGGACAGACTGCCGACGGGGTTGAGGTGACGCTGAGTGGGCGCGCCGACCTGCTGGTGACGAACCCGGAGGACGGGCTGACACAGGTGATCGACTTCAAGACCGGCAAAAACGCTGTTTCGAAAAAAACTGCGGCGGAAAGTCCGCAGCTGAGCGCGTACCAGTTCCTACTCACGCTCACCGAGCGCCCAGGTGGTAATGGGCAAAAGTACCGCCCCGGGGGCGCAGAGTTGGTGTACCCGGGGACTTCGGCCAAGACGATTACTGAAAGAAACCAGGCGGAGCTGACGAAAGAACAACTGAGCGGAGTACACGACCAACTTATGGAGATTGCGCCGGTGACAGCGGGGCCGACATACCTGGCCACGCTGAATGACGGCTGTAGGTATTGCGCCTTCAAGGCGATCTGCCCCGCACAGGACGAAGGGAACCAGGTGATTTAAATGGATAGCAACCGACACATCTTCAGCCCTCAGGAGCTATCCCAGCTGATGGAGCAGAAGTTCGCCCCGACTGACGAGCAAGCGGAGGTTATCCAGGCCGGGCCATTCGGCAACTTCCTGGTCGTTGCCGGCGCAGGTGCGGGCAAGACCGAAACCATGGCGGCGCGTGCCGTGTGGATGGTGGCCAACGGCTACGCTCGGCCCGAGCAGATCCTGGGTCTGACCTTTACCCGTAAGGCCGCGGCCGAGCTGGGAGAGCGCATCCGCCAACGCCTGCAGACACTGGCGGGAAGCGCCTTCATGGACCAACTGCCAGCAGACGATCCGCGGCGCGAGGTGCTAAAGAACATTGCGCCGGCGGTGGCGACCTACGACTCCTACGCAGGGGATATTGTCCGTGAATACGGTCTGCTGATCCCCTCAGAGCCAGCCGCCCGGCTCATTACCGCTGCCGAACGGTGGATGGTCGTCCGCGACGTGGTGTACAACTCTGACAGCTCTTTAAGCGCTCAACGGACCGTCCCCAACGTGATTGCGGACGTGTGCGCTCTATCGGACGAGATGGATAACCACCTGGTCGGCATCGAGGAGGTCGAGCAGGAAAACATGGCAGCGATGAAGCTGCTGGAAGAGCTGCCCAAGGGAGCGCGAAGCAGGAAGGAATTCACCGACGACAACACCAAATTCCTGGAAGCCCAGCAGTATCGCACCGAGCTGCTGAAGCTGGTGCGGAAATTTCGCGAGACTCTGCAGGAGCGCGATCTGCTGACCTTCGGGCAGCAGATGAGCAAGGCAGCGGAGCTCGTGCGCGATCACGAGATGGTGGGGCAGGACCAGCGGCGCCGCTTCCGCGTGGTGATGCTGGACGAATACCAGGACACCGGCCATGCCCAACGGGTCATGCTGCGTTCGCTATTTGGCGGCGGGCGCGCGGGCGAAGGGAACTTCTCCGCGATGGCGGTGGGCGACCCCATGCAGTCGATCTACCAATTCCGTGGAGCCACGGCCTCCAACCTGGAGAAATTCCGCACCGACTTTCCCGACGCGGCCGGGAAGCCGGCCGGAAAGCTGCAGCTGCTGACCTCCTGGCGCAACCCCACCATGGTGTTGGACATGGCCAACAAAGTCTCTACATGGTCCATGGAACGCAGCACCGAAAGCACCGGGCGCCTGGTCTCCGAACTACGCCCGCGACCCGGTGCGGCAGCGGGGGAGGCGGCAGTGGCGTTCTTCGACGAGCGGGAGCAGGAACTCGACTGGCTGGCCGACAAGCTGCAGGCCCAATGGCAGGCTTACCAACGGAAACTGGAGACGGCGGACGACCCGGCGAAGGTCAAGCCATTCTCCGCAGCGGTGCTAGTGACCGTAAACGCCGATGCAGTGCCGATCTACGAAAAACTAGTGGAACGCGGGGTGCCCGCGGACATGACAGCAGGGCCGGGGCTACTGAACATTCCCGAGGTCGCGGACGTGTTCGCAACACTGCGAGTACTGGTGGATCCGACCGATGACGTGGCACTGCTGCGGCTCTTGACGGGCCCGCGTTGGAACATCGGAGCCGCCGACCTTGCAGTTCTTACGCGCCGGGCGGAGCAGATCGCCCAACGCGGAGCTGAGGAAGCGGGCGCCATCGACGACGCTGCAATGGAACGGCAGCGTCAGGAAAGCATCGAACTACTCCGCACCCCTGGAGTGCGCGACGAGCTGATCGAGGCAGTGCTAGAGGCCATCCCGAACGCCACGGAGTTCTCCGTGGGACTGATCGATGCGCTCGCCGACCTGACCGACGCCGAGGAGATGGGCATGTCGGTCGAGGGAGCCCAGCGGCTAGCGCAGCTCGGCCGAGAGCTTGGATACCTGCGCCGCCACAGCCTGGGTAAGAACCTGCCGGACCTGCTGGCGGACATCGAAAAGATGCTGGGAGTCCGCACGGAAGTCCTCACCCGCTGGCACCGCCGCCCCGAACAGGCGATCGGCACCAGCCACCTGGATAAATTCGCGCAGATTGTGCGGGACGTTTCCCGCACCGGAACCGCCACCCCTAAGGCATTGGTGGAGTACCTGCTAGCAGCTCAATCGGAAGAAGACGGGCTGGACCCGGGCGAGGTGCAGCGCAAGGACAACACCGTCCAGATTCTCACCGTTCACAAGGCAAAGGGGCTGGAGTGGGACATCGTCGCCGTGCCGCATGCCTCGCGTGAACGCTACGGGGATTATTCCCAGCCACGATCCGAGGATGCGTGGAGCACCAAGGCACAAGTGCTGCCGAGCAGCCTGCGCGGCGATGCCGGAGACGGCCCGGGGGCATACCCGACGCTATTAACCGACGAGGCGGAAGACCGGGTCGGTCATACCAAGGCGTACAAAGAGTTCAACAAGCAGGTCAGCCGCTTCCGCGCCAAGGAGAACGATCGACTGTTTTATGTGGCCATCACCCGATCCGAACGGGTGTTGTACGTCAGCGGATCGGCCTTTAAAGCGTCTGCGAACCGAGGCAACGACCCATCAATTTGCCTTGCTCTGCTGCATGAGCACCTCCAGCAGAGTGGCGCAACGGACAGCGTGGGGCACTGGTCCGAAATGGGCAAGTACTACAAGGACCTGGATAAGATGCTGGACGATCCGGACGGCCTGCCTATTGAAGATAAACAGATGCTGCCCGACCCAGAGATCAACGGCAAGCGCTTGGACTTTGAGGAGGCGCGCAAAGAACGAGATGCTGCCGCAGCCACCGGCGCCGTCTGGCCGTCCCCTGCCTCAGCCATTGCGAGCCCCGGCGTGGCCGAAGGTGCAAAGCAGGTGCGCAAGGAAATCGAGGCTACGTACGCAGCACACGCGCAACACGCACAGGACCAGCCCGAGCCAGGCGTCGCTGCGAGCGAAGCGCCCACCACCCTCGCCGAGGCCTGGGACCTCGAGACGAACCTGCTACTCGAGGAGTTCTCGGCAATGGATAATGCCGAGCTGGTGGTTCCGCTGAACGTTCGCATGACTGCCACCGAAGCCGTGAGCCTACGCAAGGATGACCAGGAGTTCGCCCTGCGCGCCCGCCGACCCATTCCGCTGGAGCCGAAGCCCTATGCCAAGCGCGGCACTGCTTTCCACAACTGGGTGGAGGAACGATACAAGCAGGTCAGCCTGCTGGACGAAGATCAGCTCCCCGGCGCCTCCGATGCAACCCTGGAAGACCCGTATCTCGAAACGCTCAAGGAGGCCTTCCTGCGCTCCGAGTGGGCCGACCGCCAGCCCGAGAGCGTGGAAGGGGCGTACTCCGTCACTATCGGCGGCCACGTGTTCGAAGGCCGAATCGACGCGGTCTTCCACGACGGAACCGATCCCACCGCCGGATGGATCGTTGTGGACTGGAAGACCGGACGCAAACCTACCGGCGCGGATATGGATGCAGCCGCCATGCAGCTGGCCGTCTACAGGCTCGCCTGGGCGAAATTGCTCAGCGCGAAACTGGGGGTGGATGTGCCCGCCGAGAACGTCCGGGCTGCGTTCCACTATGTCGCGGCAAATGAAACCTATGAACCGCGTACACTACTGTCTGCAGACGAGCTCGAAGGGATGCTTGGGGGCGTCACTACAAAGACCAACCAAGACAACAACGAGCAGTGACGAGAGGACGTAGATGAAGTACCGGCTGCGCGAACGCTTCCGCGCCGACGATGAAGTCGATGAGCTACCGCCGCACGCGCTGCTTAACATCGTCCAGATCCCGACCTCAGTGGTGCAAAGCCCCTGGTGGCTCATCGTCCGACGAATGTTCTACGCTTTCCTGCTGGTGCTGTTCGTCGCCTGCCTGGCCTACTTCGACCGGGACGGGTACGAGGGGATGGAAACGTTTGTAGACGCCCTGTACTACTCGTCGGTATCCCTGTCGACCACGGGCTATGGTGATGTCTCGCCGCAGACGCAAAATGCGCGGCTCGTAAACACCCTCATCATCACCCCGGCCCGCCTGATCTTCCTGATCCTGCTGGTCGGTACCACGCTGTCCGTCCTTACCGAAGAGTCCCGCAAGACCCTCAACATCCGCCGCTGGAGGAAGAAAATGCGCAACCACACCATCGTCATCGGCTATGGCACGAAGGGGCGCTCCGCCATCGCAGCACTCTTGGCCGACGGCGTATCGCCCTCGCAGATCGTGGTCGTGGATACGGACCGGGAGGTGCTGGACCAGGCTTCCGCACAGGGGTTGGTAACTGTGCAGGGCTCCGCCACCAGGTCCGACGTGTTGAAACTCGCCGGTGTTAACCGTGCCCGCGCCGTCGTTGTGGCTCCGAACCAGGACGATACCGCCGTGCTGATCACCCTGTCGGTGCGCGAGATCGCCCCGGCGGCAACCATCGTCGCCAGCGTGCGCGAATCCGATAACTCGCACCTACTCCGCCAATCCGGCGCGGACTCCGTGGTGATTTCCTCCGAAACGGCGGGCCGTCTTATGGGGCTGGCGACCGTCACCCCGTCGGTGACGGAGATGATGGAGGATCTGCTGTCCCCGGACGAAGGTTTTTCCATCGCCGAGCGGCTGGTCAGCGAAGAAGAAGTGGGCGGCAACCCGCGCGTTCTGGAGGACGTGGTGCTGGGCGTGGTGCGCTCCGGCGAGCTGTACCGCATCGACTCCGCCGAGGCGGAGACCATCGAACCGGGCGACCGCGTGCTGTATGTGCGCTCTAACCCGGGAGCCGACGACATCCTCGGCGCGAAGTAGGGGTGCCTTAAGTGAGCTCCCTGCTGGACGGACTGGATCCGGAACAGGCAAGAGCTGCCTCGGCCCCGCGCGGGCCGGTCAGCATCATCGCCGGCGCCGGCACCGGTAAGACCCGCACCATTACCCACCGCATTGCCCACCTCGTGGACGGCGGGTTCGTCAACCCCGACCACGTGCTTGCCGTCACCTTCACCGCCCGCGCCGCCGCCGAGCTGCGCGAGCGCCTGGCGCTCATGAACATCCCGAAGGTGCAGGCCAAGACGTTTCACGCCGCGGCGATGCGGCAGCTGAAGTACTTCTGGCCCGCCTACGCCGGCGATCTGCCGTGGACGTTGCTGGATAACAAGTTCCGCATTGTCTCCCGCGTCGCCCGAGCCGTGGGCGTGGAAACCAGCACGGCGATGCTGGCCGACCTGATTGGGGAGATCGAGTGGGCTAAATCCTCCCTGATCAGCGCGGAAGACTACCCGGAATACGTCGAACCCCGGCGCCGCGACTGCCCGGTGGACCCCAAGACATTCGTCAAGGTCTTCCAGGGGTACGAGAGCATGAAGACCACGCCCGAGGGCATGCTGCTGGACTTCGACGACCTGCTACTGCACATGGCGGCGGCCATCGAATCCAACACGGGTATCGCAGACGAGTTCCGCTCTCGCTACCGCACCTTCGTCGTCGACGAGTACCAGGACGTCACGCCCCTGCAGCAGCGCGTGCTGGACGCCTGGGTGGGCGACCGCGACGACCTGACCGTGGTGGGCGACGCCAACCAGACGATCTACAGCTTCAACGGAGCCACCCCGGAATACCTGCTGGACTTCACCACCAAGTATCCGGAATCCACCACGGTGCGCCTGTACCGCGACTATCGCTCCACCCCGCAGGTCGTGGACCTGGCGAACAACGTCATCGGCAAGGCGAAGGGGCGTGTGGCGGGCACTCGCCTGAAGTTGGAGGGCCAGCGCCCCGCTGGCCCACTCCCGCAGTTCCACGAGTACCCAGACGAGCCCGCCGAAGCCGTGGCGGTGGTTAAGGAAATCCAGGCGCTCATCAGCAAGGGCGTAGAGCCGGCGAACATCGCGATCCTGTACCGCATCAACTCGCAGTCGGCGAATTACGAATACGAGCTAGAACAGGCCGGAATCGGCTACCAGGTCAAGGGCGGCGAGGGCTTCTTCAAACGCACCGAGATCCGCGAGGGCATGAATGCCATCATCGCCGCGGCGAAGAAGTACGACCCAGCTCCGGAAGACGTGCCCGATGCCGTCCGCGCCGCCCTCGTCCCCGTCGGCCTGACCACCACCGAACCCTCCGGCTCGCAGGAACGCGCCCGCTGGCAGTCCCTGCAGGCGCTGTTCGACCTGGTTAAGGAGATCACCTCCAGCGCCGCCGAACCCTTAAGCATGCCGGGCGTGGTGGCGCTGCTGAAGGAGCGCATGAGCGCGAAGAACCCGCCGAAGTTCCAGGGGGTTACCCTCGCCAGCATCCACGCCGCCAAGGGCCTGGAGTGGGATGCGGTCTTCCTCGTCGGCCTGAACGAAGGCACCCTGCCGATCCGCCATGCGCTCAAGGGCGCGGGCTCGGAGGAGGCCATCGAGGAGGAGCGCCGCCTGTTCTACGTCGGCATCACCCGCGCCCGCGAGCACCTGCACCTCAGCTGGTCGCTCGCACGCCAGGAGGGGTCGAAGGCGAACCGTCACCGCACCCGCTTCCTCGACGGGCTGGTCCCGCAGGAGGAAGTAGCCGCCGCTCAGCGTCGCTCCGGCAGTGGAAACTCCCGCGAGAGGCTCGGCGCGCCGAAGAACGCCTGCGTCGTCTGCGGCGCCCGCCTGGGCAGCCCCGAACTGAAGATCCTCGGCCGCTGCGGCCAGCACGCCCCCGAAACCGACCACCTTTTGCTCACTGAGCTGCGCGATTGGCGCACCACCCAGGCGAAAGACAAGGCGGTGCCGGCGTATGTCATTTTTACGGACGCCACGTTGCGCGCCATCGCCGAAAAGCTGCCCACCACGTCTGACCAGTTGCTGGCTGTGCCGGGCATAGGCCCGGTGAAGGTCCAGGAGTTCGGTGAGGACGTGCTGGCGATCGTCAGCAACTATGCCTAACTGTGCCTAACCGTGGCCAACTAGACCCGCACTGCCCGGCAGGAAAGGCAGCTGTCGTTGAAGGGCACCTGATAGGTCTGCACGGCGCCGGTGGCGAAATCCACCAACCGCCGTTGCTTCAAAACCTCGGGGATCTCCGGCTCCTCCGGTGGGGGTTCCTGCTGGAGCCGCGCCGCCCGGCGTGTGCGGATGAAGTCCTTGTGCGCCTGCCACCAAGGCAGGACGTGCTCATTTAGCATCATCGCCAGCTGCGTGGAGGCAGCCTGAATGAGGTGCCTCTCCGTGCTGCCGGGCCTGCCCGTGGCCTGCAGGCGAACGCCGCGCCAGCCGTCGTCGATCCTGCCGTAGTAGCTATCCGCGCAGGCCAAGCAGGGTGTAACGCCCGGAACGACCAACGGCCCCAGCACGGTTTTGCCGTCCACGATGCCGGCGGGGTAGTGGGCCACGCGGTTGACCATCAGCGCATGTTGCACGTCCGGGGTGGGGAACACCGCGCCGGGCAAAGCGATTAGCGAACGCCGGGCCTCGCTGGGCGTGGACGTGATGCTGTAGCTTAAGCCCAGCGCCTCCAGAACGGGTTCCAGCCGCTCGCTAGCCACGCCGGAGGCCAGGACGTGGAAGCTTACGTTCCCCTGGGAGGGGCGCAGAATCTTCGCCTGCATCATCTCGGAGAGCATCAGCCGCGCATCCTCTGATTCCAGCCCGCAGTAGCCCAGTTTCTGGTGCAGCTCGTCGAAGTCGATTCCCCCGCGTGCCAGGGCGAACACGTGTGCCACCTGGCCAGGGTTCACACTCTTCGGTAGCGGCAGAATCATCGACTCGTGCGGCAAGACCCCGAACTGCAGGCCGATCGTCGGCCTGGCCAGGATGGCTGTGCTCGACGGCAAGTTAAGCTCTAGCATGATTGCATTCCCCTAAACCCCTGTCCCCTTAGATCCCCAGTCCCTAATATCCCAGTGCGGCAGCCTGCGCTCCCCATGCGCGCTGTGCAGTCGCCTCTCACACTAGCAGCGCAGCATTGTCCTCGCTGGTGGAAAGGTTGTTCCGATGGCTCCCTCCTTCCGCTCCCAAGCGATCGACCCGCAGCGGTTGGCCCGCGAGGTGCAGGAGGAACTTGCTGCCCAGCAGAGCCCAGAGGTGACAGAGGCGACGGTGCCGCCCATCACCATCCGCCTGTCCGCCCGGCGCAAGAAGACAGTTGCGGTGCGGGAAGAAGGCGAAGGGTTCCTGGTCATGTCTCCCGCGGCCATCGGAGAGGCCGAGCTGCGCAGAATCAGCGTAGAGCTGGTGCGGAAGGCGCTGAAGAGTCGGCGTCAAACAATGGGCAACAAGGAGCTAGCAGCGCGGGCGGCGCAGCTCAACGACAAGTACCTCGACGGCCGGGCGACAATCGGGGAGATCAAGTTCGTCACGAACATGAACACGCGCTGGGGCAGCTGCTCGGTGCAGTCCAAGCGCATCCGGATCGCGCACCAGCTGCAGGAAGTGCCCGGCTACGTGCTGGACGCCGTTATTATCCACGAACTGATCCACACGTTTGTGCCGAATCACGGGCCAGAGTTTCGTAAGTGGGAGGCGCGCACCCCACACCTGGAGAGGGCGCAGGGCTACCTGGAGGCCTTCAAGCGCTGGGGGATGCGCGGCTAGCTACTCTTTGTCGCTGTCGCCGTCCTCGCCGGTGCCGTTCTCGCCGTCTTCTTCGCCGCGCTTCTCGTTGAGCTCCCGCTCCAGCTTCTCGATCTCGCTGATGGGGTTGAAGTCCTCCATCTCGTCCTCGTCGAAAGCCACGCTGCTGATGAAGGCCGCCGGGTTGTTCAGGTCGGAGGCCACGGGAAGGAAGTCGGGGTGGTCCCACACGCCGTCGCGCTTAGTGACGCCCACCGCATCATCCAGCTTGCGCCACAGCTCGGCTGCCTCGTTTGCCTTCGGGGCAGTGAAGCTGATTCCGACGGCCTTAGTCAGCGCATCCATGGCGGGGGAGCCGTTGTTGCGGAACTCGGACCAGGCGGCACCGATCATGGCCGCGCCGGGGATGCGGGAGTTCAAGGCGGAACCTACGACATAATCCACCCAGCCCTCGATGAGTGACAGGCTGGTTTCCAGGCGTTCGCGGGCGTGGGCGTTGGTGGAGACGACCTGGGGGGAGAGGTCCTGCCCCTGCATCCGCTCCATCATCTCCTGCATCTTTGCAGGATCGTTCATGGATTCCGGGGTGATTTCCCGAGTGGCTTCCTCGATGGCGGAGTAGTCCAGCGACAGGCCGGCGGCAAACTCCTCGACGTCCAGGATGAGGCGCTCCACCAGCCATGGGACGTGCTTAAACAGGCGCAGGTGCGCGGCCTCGCGGGCGGCCAGGTAGATCAGCGCCTCGCGGGGCTCGCAGCCCAGCTTCTTGGCCATGGAATCCAGGTGTTCGGTTGCGATGGCGGCGGTATCGCCCTCGGCCAGCGGCACGCCCCACTGGGTGGACAGCACGACGTCGGTGGCCATCGCGCCCAGGGTGTTGCCCAGCTGGGCGCCGAAGTTCATGGCGTTGATCTGCTTCATCATTCCCGCCAGTGGGCCAATCTGGCTGCGCATTTCCTCCGGCACGCCACCCAGGGCGGCGTCGCCGAGCTTGTCGGCCAGGGGAGTGACGACGCGCTTCCACGTTTCGAAGGTTTCGTCGAGCCACTGCGCCGGGCCAAAGGCCACGGAGCCGGAGGCGCCGGCGGGCAGGTGGGTGGCCTCGTCCAGCCACAGTTCGGCCAGGCGAACGGAATCGGCGACTGCCTGCGAGTCGTTATGACTGGGGCGGGAGTCCTTATTGGTGGCGGCGATCCGCTGGCGCGCGGTGCGCTTGGCCAGTCCGTAGTTGACCGGCCCCTGGCCCTCGGCACTGTTCATGTCTGTACCGAATCCGGAGAGCATGGAACCGAACTGGTTCAGGATGTCGCCCAGGTTGCCGGCCCCCATGTTGCCCGCGCCGCCGTTCATTCCGCCTGCGCCGCCGCCCATCGGGCCGCCGAAGAAGAAGCCGAACGGGTTGTTCTCGTTCCCGTTGTTTCCGTTTTCGTCGCGGTTGTTATCGCCGTCTTTGTCGCGGTCGTCATCGGAATCGTGCGGGCCGTGGAAGCCAAAACCGAATTTACTCATGTACCCCACCGTACCGACTGTTGCAGGGTGAAAACGACCTCGAAAGGCCGTGAAGGCGGCTAAAAGCGTGTGCTGAGAGCGAACAGGGTTCGGCCTGTGCCAGGGTGGGCGAACCTGGTGGGGGAAGCATGTAAAGTTGGGCGGGTGAAATTCTGGAACAGGCGAAATCGCACCATCGTCGTGGGTGCAGTGCCCGTCGTGGCGATCTTTTCCCTCCTTGGCCTGCCGTCGATCCCCGGCACCGACATCAACCTGACCGTCCCCTACGCAGCTGAGGGGAACGGGCCGACGTTCAATACTTTGGGCGAGGTCGATGGCCGCCAGATCGTGGACATCAGCGGTGCGAAGACTCACCCGACCAGTGGAAACCTCAACATGACCACCGTGTCCGTCCGCACGAACATGACCTTGGCGCAGGCGCTGAAGCGCTGGATCTCCACGGACGACACCTTGGTGCCGATCGAGCACATCTTCCCCTCCGGCAAGTCTTCGGAGGAAGTGCAGCGCCAGAACGCCGCCGCGTTCGCCAATTCGGAGTCTAACGCCACCATTTCGGCGATGAACCACCTGGACAAGCCCCTGGAGACCATGGCGCTGGAGATCTCCGAGGATTCCCCGGCGCAGGGCAAGATCGAGGTCAACGACATCATCACGAAGGTCGATGGGGAGAAGATCACGCTGCCCAGCGAACTGTCCGACAAAATCAAGGGCTACAAGCCGGGCGACGAGGTCACCGTCACCGTCAAGCGCCAGGAGAAGGACAAGGACATCAAGGTCAAGCTCGCCGAACTACCGGAGGAGGTGCGTGGCGACCATCCGAAGGACACTGCCTTCCTCGGCGTGACGGCCGTCGCCCAGCCCGGCGGTGACATCAAGGTGGAGTACAACCTGACCGACATCGGCGGCCCGTCCGCCGGACTGATGTTCTCTATGGCGGTCGTCGACAAGCTGACGCCCGAGGAACTGACAGGTGGGAAGTTCGTCGCCGGTACCGGAACTATTGACGCCGCAGGCAAGGTCGGCCCGATTGGTGGCATCACTCACAAGATCGCCGCCGCCAAGGAAGCCGGTGCAGAGGTGTTCTTAGTGCCGGCGCAGAACTGCGCCGAAGCGGTCCACGAGCCGCCGGAGGGGATCACCTTACTGAAGGTCGATACGCTCGACGATGCGATCAAGGACCTCAAGGACTACAACGACGGCAAGCAGGCCGATACCTGTAAGTAGCGGCCAGCGGCTACCCGCTTTTATCTGCTCTTATTCGTCGGCCTCGAAGGTGGCGCGCAGGGTGTGAATCACGCCGGGGGCGATGTCGTCCCCGCCGAGCAGCTGCACCTTGTCTTGGCCGAAGGGATCCTTCGCAAGCTCCTCCTCGCTGGGGCGGAGCTGGATAAGGGAGCGTTCGGGGCCGGAAAAGTCGGCGTCACAAAGAAGTCCGCTAAACAAGCGAGCCTGGCGCGGGGCAGGGTCCGCACCGGGCGCGGCGTTGGAGAAGGTGATCTCCTGGGCGAGGATCGCGCCGACGACGGGGGCAGGCCAGCGGATGGTGGCGAGGAACTGTCCGAGTTCCTCACTGCCAGGGCGGATGTGCTCCGGGATGTCCTCCTGCACCACCAGAGCCAAAGGGTTGGCCGGGGCATCGTCGTCGAAGGCCTGGGGTGCGGCATCGGCGATCAGAGAGGCCGGCACCAGGGCGAACAGGGTGGCCGGTTGATCCCAGCCCTCGGCCTGCACGAAGTCCACGGCCTCGCGCAGAGCTGCGTTGAGCACGCGCTCATCCTGCAGATCGACGTTCGGGGAGGAATCGGGAGAGGTCATTCGTGATGCCTTTCTTTCGTTGGGGGATGGGTTGGGGTTTGTTATGAGGCTTTAAGAATTGTACGTATCCTGGTAGAAACATCGCGATCAGCGATACCCACAGGTGCAATTAGCAGGAGAGTATTTAAGCCTTGAGCACGCCCACGCCACCGTCTTCGGGTCGCCCGAAGCAGCCGTTCCCGTCCAGCCCAGGGTCGAGCAGGCGCTCGAAGTTCCTGGGAATCCTGGTGGCAGCTATCGCCATCATTATCTTCATTGTGCCGGTGGTGGTGAGCACATACACCGACTTCGCCTGGTTCCGCAGCGTGGATTACCAGGGCGTGTTCATGAATGTGATTGTGACTCGCCTGGTGCTCTTCGGGATCTTCGGGCTGATCGGTGCGCTGATTTCCTGGCTGGCGGCGTATCTGGCGTACCGCGCGCGGCCGGACGAGATCGAATCCCTTGGCACGTCCTCGCCCCTGGCTGAGTACCGGCCGCTGATCCGCCGCAACATGCGCCCATTCCTGGTGGGCATTCCGCTGTTCGTCGGCGTGATCACCGGCATGATTGTGCAGGCCAACTGGCGCTCGGTGTTGCTGTTCCTGAACGGGTCGAACTTTGGGGTGCACGATCCGCAGTTCGATAAGGACTTGGGCTTTTACGCCTTTAACCTGCCTTTCCTGCAGATGCTGGTCTCCACCTTCAGCGTGCTGCTGATCCTGGCCTTTGTGATCAACGGCGTTGGCCACTACCTGCTGGGGTCCATCACCACAGGTAACCCGCGGGTGGGGGAGAAGGCCTCTATCTCTACGAATGCCCGCCGTCAGCTGGCGGTTATTGCAGGTGTGTGGATGCTGTTGAAGGCGGTCGGCTACTGGTTTGACCGCTACGGGTTGCTTACCCGTTCGCACGAGACGTTCACGGGTGCCTCTTACACGGACATCAATGCTGTGCTGCCCGCGCAGATTGTGCTGCTGGTGATCTCGATCTTCGTGGCAGCCATGTTCTTCATCACGATTGTTCTGCGCGACCTGCGTATCCCGGCGCTGGCGGTTGCACTGATGGTGGGTTCTTCTCTGACCGTGGGGCTGGCGTGGCCCGCGATGCTGGAACAGTTCTCCGTCAACCCGAACCGTGCGGAGAAGGAACGCGAGTACATCGCCCGCAACATCGAGGCCACCCGCTTCGCCTACGGCATCGGTGAAGACAAGGTCACCTACGACCGCGACTGGGGGTCTGCCGGTGACGCTGCCTCTCAGGAGCAGAAGAAGGCCGTTGCCGACGACTCCGCCACGCTCTCTAACGTGCGTTTGCTGGATCCGGAGGTGCTGAGCCCGACGTTCACCCAGCAACAGCAGCTGCGTAACTTCTATGGTTTCCCGGATGAGCTGGCGATCGACCGCTACGAGGTGGATGGCGAGATGCGCGACTTCGTGGTCGCCGCCCGCGAGCTGAACCCGAACACCCTGGACGGCAACCAGAACGACTGGATTAACCGCCACACGGTTTACACCCACGGAAATGGCTTCGTGGCAGCGCCTGCCCGCAAGGTCGACGAGGTCGCCCGCGACGTCGGCTCTGCCCGCGGTGGCTACCCGGTCTACACGGTCGCGGATCTGCAGTCGATGCAGTCCGGTAAGCAGGGTGGCGAGCTGGAGCTGGATATCAAGCAGCCGCGCATCTACTTCGGCCCGGTTATTGCCTCGTCGAAACAGAACAACTCTGACTACGCGATCGTCGGCAATTCCGAGGGCGAGCCGTTGGAGTACGATACCGACGCATCCAATTACACCTACACCGGCACCGGTGGTGTGGATGTTTCTAACTACTTCAACCGCCTGATGTTCTCTGCCCACTTCGAGTCGATGAATATGCTGCTGACGGATCGCATCGGTGAGGGCTCGAAGATCCTTTACGAGCGCGACCCTCGCGAGCGTGTGCACAAGGTTGCTCCGTGGCTGACCACGGATTCCAAGACCTACCCGGTCGTCATTGACGGCCGTGTGAAGTGGGTCGTTGACGGTTACACGACGTTGAATAACCTGCCCTACTCCGAGCGGATTGGGCTCACCGATTCTACTGCGGACGCCCTCAATCCCGACGGCGTAAGCGAGAGCCAGGTCGTCGACAATGAGGTTGGCTACATTCGCAATTCCGTGAAGGCCGTGGTCGATGCCTACGACGGTAGCGTGGATCTGTACGCCTTCGATGAATCGGACCCGGTGCTGAAGGCCTGGCGGGGTGCGTTCCCGGACGTGGTTAAGCCGCGCTCCGAGATCAGCAAGGAGCTGGAGGACCACCTGCGCTACCCGGAGGATATGTTCAAGGTGCAGCGCGAGCTCATCGCCAAGTACCACGTCTCCGACCCGGGCGTATTCTTCCAGAACGACTCTTTCTGGTCCGTGCCGACGGATCCGACGGCTCCGCAGGACCGCCAGGATAATGCGCAGCCGCCGTACTACGTGGTGGCGGCTGACCCGGAGACCAACAAGCCGTCGTTCCAGCTGATTACCCCGTTCCGTGGCCTGCGCCGTGAGTTCCTGGCGGCGCACATGTCTGTGGGCTCCGACCCGGATAACTACGGACAAATCAACGTGCGGGTGTTGCCGACGGGCACGCAGACGCTGGGCCCGAACCAGGCGCAGGACACGATGATGTCCTCCGACGAGATCGCCCGCGAGCGTACTCTGCTGAAGGGCACGAACGACCTGACGAACGGTAACCTGCTGACTTTGCCGGTGGGCGACGGGCAAATCCTGTACGTCGAGCCGGTGTACTCGCAGCGCAGTGGCCAGGATTCGGCCTTCCCGAAGCTGCTGCGCGTGCTGGTGAGCTACAACGGCCAGGTGGGCTACGCGCCGACCATCGCTGAGGCTCTGGACCAGGTAGGGATCAAGACGTCCTCCACCACTGACATCCAGGAGATCGACGGTTCGGTCGTTGATCCGACTAAGGGCGGAGGCAGTGGCGACAAGGGCGACAAGGCCAAGGACACAGACAAGGACAAGAAGTCCAAGGACGAGCAGGGTTCGGATGCGAAGGGCGCTGCCGGCAAGTCCGATGGCAAGGGCACCGATACGGCTCCGGAGCAGCGCGTGCGCGATGCGATGGACAAAGTGAACAAGACCCGCGAGTCTGGCACCTTCGAGGAGTTCGGTAAGGCACTGGATGAGCTGGATAAGGCAGTCCAGGACTTGCAGTCCGAGCGCTAAAATCCGGTGAGATTGCCTGTGACCAGGCGATTTCACTTTATCCAAGCTCTGCGTTACAGTAGGGGAGTCGCTGACGCGATAGCGTACAGCACTCGTCGCGGGGTGGAGCAGCTCGGTAGCTCGCTGGGCTCATAACCCAGAGGTCGTAGGTTCGAATCCTGCCCCCGCTACAAATTAATCCCCTCGCTGGTTTAGATACCGGCGAGGGGATTTTCTCATTGCTCAGCGAAGTTCTAGTCCAGGGTTAAAGGGTTAAAG
>NZ_JASBOI010000016.1:0-50457 GCF_039907245.1 Corynebacterium sp. c24Ua_83
GCACTCTCAGATCGTTATCTGGTGGACAAAGTAAACTCGTCCAACTTGCGATCGCCATTTCCTCCAACCGACCATTCGTCATTCTGGATGAGCCCACGAACGAGCTGGATGCGCTAAACCGCCGTCTAGTATGGGATGAAATTGCGACCCTCGCCCAACAGGGAGTTACCGTATTAGTAATCACTCATGCAGTTTCTGAAGTTGAATCCTGCCTAACCCATCTTGGAATTATGGATAGAGGGCGGCTCATTGCCGACGGCACGGTTAATCACGTCATGCAAAACGTTCAAAATAGACGAACCATTGCGTACCGCACGGAATCCAATAGTGATAAAAGTTCAGAACCTTGGGAGCAGATAGTAGATGTCGACCAAATTCCGAGAATTGTCTCGAAACTATGCCACGAAGGAGCCGACGATATTACTATCAGTTCACCCAATCTCGAGGATGTTTTTGTCAACCTAATTGCATCCAGAACGAATGAAGCATGAGTAACACCCTTACGTTTACGCGCATACAGCTGACCAATTGGCGATGGTCTTGGCCGTCCATGCTGCTTACTGGAATTGTCGTTCCTGTTCTAATGTCTTTAGGACTTGGTGTGTACGCGCAAAACTTAGGTGGGCCTGCCGTTGAGTACGCTGTTATTGGTGGCTTGGCGTTTTCTCTACTATTCGAGTTGCAGGGCAAAATGGCCGCCAATATTTCCTTTATGAAGGCGAATGGAGCCCTAGATCAACTAGTGGCTACGGGGGCGAAGCGCATCCAGTTTGTTGTAGGGAGCTTTATCGCCTTTAGTCTCTTAGCTACTCCTTCACTGCTCATAACTCCAGTTGCGGTAGTTAAGATTCTCGGGCTTTCTTTCTCTCCGTCTTTCACTATCGTTCCTTCCGTAATTTTTGCTGGTTGTGCTTTCCTTTCTGCCGGAATGATAATTGGAGCATTGTGTTCCAGTCTTGAGTAGGCGTCTTCCATCTCATTGTTATTGGCCATTATGCTGCTAAGTTTCGGCCCAGTTGCCGTTCCTGAAGATTTGTTGCCTTCGTGGCTTCAGGTAGCGGGAGAAGCCAATCCGGCTGTCCATATAAGTGAAGCAATTAGATACGGCCGCTTTGGCGGCAAGGGTATCCCCTGGAGCTCGATAGCATATTTAGTGGATGTCACTGTCGTCTTGCTTGTTGGTGCTGTGGTTTCCCTACCCTGGCGGCATAAACGGGCATAAATGTTGTTTTCCCACGCCATACGGCACACCGTGACAAGTGTGCACGTTTACTTTCCCTGCGTCGTGTTTAAACATTGTTCGATCCTTGGGAAATGTTTTAAAATTTTAATTCAATTAAACTGATGAATATGGTTACTCTTCATGGACACAACCATGGTATGGACAGAAAGCATTGAAGCAACCTCGGCATACTATCTAGAGGTTGAAGGCCCCTACGGGACTGCTCAGCACAAAGAAGCGATGGAGCATACTAAGAAAGTTGCCTACCGTAGCTTTGGAGATAGCGACTTCACCATCTACGGTCTTGCCCTCGATGATCCGCGCACAGTTGATGAGAAACTCCTGCGCTACCGCATTTGTCTGCTAGATACCAAGCGTTCGTTTGACATAGACAGCCTGTGCGATTTCGGGGTGATGGAAATCCCATCGCTTCATGTACTAGTCATTGAGGTGGATCATACGCGAAAGGCTATTGCGCAGATGTGGGAGAATTTTCCGTCGATACTTGCTGAGCAAGGAGTGTCCCAGAAAGGTTATATCGCCGAGCGGTTTAGAAGGTCCAAAGTCGCTGCAGGGAAAAGCGAATTCCTTATACAGCTTCCTTGACCCCCGTCGCTTGGTAGTCCTTTTCCTCTACGGCATGCGATAAGGTACGAGATAACGCGGCAAAATTGTTACCCTCTGATACCTTCCTTAAGCTTCAAAGCTAAACGAAAAAGATGCGGATATCGACTTGAAGATGAAGTTTGATTCCTTTTACCAATTCATGGCGGCCTTTAATTTAGAGGGCACCATCAATGAAACAAGTGATAATGCGAATTATGAATCGGGAATAGCCGAGTTGGGAGCTAAAACCTGGCATGTTCGCACAGCACGCACCACGCCTTCTAAGCCGGGAGCCTTTGTAGCATTCTGGCAACGCAACCATGAAGGGGAACCCGTGCCTTTTGAAGATTCTTCCTGCGGCGACGGTCTCCTAGTCTTTGTGATTCAAGGAGATCACCGAGGTGTGTTTCAATTTAGCAATCAAGATTTACAACGTCTCGGTATTACCTCCGGAGCAGCCCCAGGAAAGAGAGGATTTAGGGTATATCCACCATGGTGTGAAGGGCTGAACTCCAGCGCTTTAAAGACTCAAAAGCAGCAACAGGCATCGTTTACAGAATTCTGACCGCCTATTCCTCCCGGATAGGCGGTAGGAAGTGTTTCTTATTAGCTAGCTTGCCTACTTTTTGTCATGGATTGTGAGTAGATAGCCATCGGGGTCTGAAGTGTTCCAGATTTTCCCATCTACTCAAACGGAACAAAACCTGGGACACTTCACATCGGGGTCTTTCACACCTCGAGATTGTTGACACAATGCATCAGCGTAAGCAACGGATGAGTGACCTGGTCGATGCCTACGTGTGTTTGCCTGGCGGCGCTGGAACGTTAGACGAATTTTTTGATGCGTGGACAGCTCAACAACTCGGGCTTCATAGCAAGCCCATTGCCCTTTTTGGTTCAAGTTTCTGGGCACCTACGGTATCGATGCTCAAGCATATGGCAGACGAGGGATTTATTCGTCAAGATGATGTCGACACGCTTATTGTCGCCGACACCGTTGATGAACTTCTCGTCGCGCTCAATTCTTGGGCTGCGCCGTGCCCCAAGTGGAATTAGTTTCTAAATTGTATTGCAGTAGGTACCGAGTAAAGCGATATTTGTTTGCATTTGCTGGACTGGAAGCTATACCGCGAACGGGTCGTGGTCCGGGTCGCTGTTAACTTGAATCTCTAGGTCATGGGCGATCTTCTCCGCAAGTGGAGCGCCGAAGAAGTGGGAGACGAAGGCGACGGCCATATCTATACCCGCGGCCACACCGGACGACGTCCAACGATCTCGGTCGTGCACCCACCGGGAAGAGCTTTTCCAGTCGATGTCCTTGCCGAAAGACGTGGCCCAATCAAACGCAAGCTTATTGCTGGTGGCGGCGTATCCCTCCAGCAGACCAGCTGCAGCCAAAACCGCTGAACCCGTGCATACCGAGCAGACAAGTGAGGCGCAGCTCGCGACCCTATCGATGCGGGCCAGGAAATCTGCATCTTTGACGAGAGCTCGCGTTCCTTGGCCACCGGGGACCACAATGGTGTCGCAATCTAGGGAATCGAAGGCCGTATCGGGGAGAATCTTTACACCTTGGGAGCTGGCTACAGGTTCCCTATCCGCGGAGGCGAATTCCACCTGTAGGCCAGGCACCTTGGAGAAAATTTCGGCAGGCCCAAAGACATCCAGCAGCTCAAACCCGTCGAAAAGAATAAACGCTACGCGCTGTGGTCGTCCGTTATTCATGGGTCTGCCCTCGAACCTGCTGCATTTCTTCGTGCAGTAAGAACTGATCGATCGCGATCGCAGTGGCCACGCCGGTGCCCATCGCCTGAGAAACCTGGTCGGGGGAGCTGGTGACATTGCCGGCTGTCCACAGTCCGGCTTTGGAGGTCCGGCCACTGGGTTGCCTAACTACCCAGCCGTTTTCGGATTCACAACCAGCTGCTAGCAGCAGTTGATCATTGGGGTGGAATTCCGGGCCGGTGAAGCACGCTTCAAAGGCGCGGGTAGTAAAGGCAGAGTCGCCACTTTCGTTGGGATCGGCGATGCTCACCAGAACTCCCGCTTCTGACTCAGGGTCGGGTTGCACCTCGGTGACGTGGGCGTCCATAAGAGCAACACCGCGCTTCTCGAACAGTGCACGGTCGGCTTCGTCAAGGGAGAGCCCATTGGTGAAGAACGTGACGCGATCGGTCCACTTCCGCATCAAGTGCACCATATGCGTCGTAAACCTGGGGTTCTTTCCGCCGATGACGGCAAGGTCGCGCCCCCGGACCTCGTAGCCGTGGCAATAAGGGCAGTGGAAAACTCGCGATCCCCAAAGCTCGGCTAAGCCCGGTACGTCTGGCAGTTCGTCGGTGATGCCCGTCGCAATGAGTACCTGTCGGGCCGGAAACTGCTGTCCGTCGGCCGTAGTGGCCGTCCATGCGTTGTCTGTTTGCTCGAGGGAGGTGACCTCACCCTGGGTCACTTCACCGCCGAAAGTCATGAATTCTTTGCGGCCTTGGTCCAGCAGCTCCATTGGGTTAGCCCCGTCACGGCCCAAAATGCCATGGGAATGGGCGCTGAAGCGGTTACGCGGTTTTCCGCTGTCGATGATTCCTACGGTCCGCTGAGCCCGGGCGAGGGTAACACCCGCCGCAGTGCCCGCAAACCCTCCGCCGATGATGAGTACGTCGAGTGGTTCAGTCGCATTGCATGCCATGATCTACTCCCTTCGAGGATCGTTACACTCGGCCACTGTACCTGCATGTTTGGTGCGATTCGCGCGACGGAAAGGTGGAGTATCGTGCAAACCTACTCTGAAAAGGCGATTCGGAAGAGCTTTATCAACTGCTCTAAGGGTGCCGCTGCGCGCATCAATATTCCGCCACACGTTCTGGGAGCGGATTTGGGGGAGCCAGGTGTTTGTCAGCTGGGCGGTCCCCAATGCGCCCCAGCGGGCATACCTCGTCGCGAAGTCCGCACAGGTTAACTACGGCAGCATCGGTACGTACATGTGCAGCGCCGAGGCGTATCTCACCAGTATTTATTGAAAACGTATTGACAACGTAGCAGGTGAGAGGGCAGTATAGAAAGCGTCGAAGCAACCTACTGGCCCGCCTAATCCTAGGGAAGTGGCTCCATGGTTGCCTGTAATAAAGGAGTTCATCATGAGCTGCACTACCCACGCCGATCATGATCACAAGCACGGCCCGAACTGTGGTCACGTCGCCATCCCGCACGGCGACCACGTCGATTACGTCCACGATGGCCACCTGCACCGCGAGCACGAGGGGCACTGGGACGAGTGCGAGACCACGGAGCATCAGGTCCACGAGGATCACGACCACGAGCATGGCCCGAACTGCGGCCACGTCGCCGTTCCGCACGACGACCACGTGGACTACATTCACGACGGCCACCGTCACGCCAAGCACGGTGACCACTGGGACGATCACTAAAGCTCGATCACTAAAGCTGCGGAGAGGGGTGACTACTCAATAGTCACTCCGGTAACATAGGCCACCTGAAACGCCAGTGAAAGGAGCGTTGGGTGACTTACCCGCAAGGAAACGACGATCAGACCCGCATGTTCAACACGCAGGGCAATAGCGGTTATGGCGGCTACAATTCTGGCTACAACAATCAGCAGCAGTACCCGCAGGGCTATAACTCTGGCTACAACCAGCCCCCGCGGGACCCGCGCGAAGGCCTGCTGGCCGGCCGTTACGACGGCAAGAAGGTTGCGATGAACCTCATAGTCCTCGCTGTTCTGGCCGCGGCTGTTACTTTCGCTGCGGTGTTCATCGTGGATCTCTTGGTGGGCTTTATCCCTGGTGAGGCTTCCGCGGGCGTAGGACCTGCCGTACTGACTGGAGTGATTGCGGGCGTCATCGGCGTACTCGCCGGGCTCCTGTACATACCGGTTTCCGGTACGGGCAACGAGCACCTCTTTGGCATGGCCGTGATCGCGCTGGCATCAGTCGCCGCGATCGCATGGGTGCTCGCGGGCGGACTGCTAAGTGGCGACTGGGGGACGTTGGTCACGCTCACGGGCATTGTTTGCACCGCCGCAATCACGTACGTGGTGCCTACCCGCATCGAATCGGCTGCGGTCTACGGCCCGCGCCGATAGTTCAAAAAAAAAGGGGGCGGGGGATAAGAAGCCCCTTAAATTTCGTTATCAATCCGAGATTCTTTCGGGATTTAGTGCTTTTTCGGTTGACGCACCCCGGGGGAGAGTGCGTAAGTTTGCGTACTTAGTGGCAGCCGCCCGGCAAACACCCGGGGCGCGATACTTCGCGTAACTGCCAGCGTGCAGTCGCAAAGCGCGGCCGCGTAGACATCAAACAATCGATATGAGGCCAGCCACCCGGTCGGCTTCGCAGAAGGAGTTTTCGTCTACATGAATAAGTCCGTAAAGACCGCTTTCGCCCGCATCGGTATGGCCGCAGGCCTGGTTGCTGCTCCGGCAGCCGCCGCAGCTGTGGCAGCCCCGGCCGCACAGGCCGCACCAGTAAGCGCCTGGGATCAGGTTGCGCAATGCGAGTCCGGTGGCAACTGGAGCATCAACACGGGCAACGGCTACTACGGCGGGCTGCAGTTCAGTGCTCAGACCTGGTCTGGCTTCGGTGGCACGAAGTACGCCCCAACCGCTAACCAGGCCACGAAGGCGCAGCAGATTGAGATCGCCGAGAAGGTCCTGGCCAAGCAGGGTGCAGGCGCTTGGCCGAACTGCGGCAAGGTGCTCGGCTAATCGCTTGAGCTAGGTACCGGACTAATTTAGTACCGGGCTAACTTAAGCGTCCAGGTACTTTTCCGGAATATCTAGAGCCACCAGGTCCTCCCGGGACTTGGTGGATTTTTCTAGTGCTACCTTCACCACGTGGCGCATCTGATCCTCGGGATCGGGGATGCGGCGCTGTTCGGACATGAGCACGGTCAGGATCTCCGGCTGATCCTTGAAGCAGTGCCAGACCACGGCGTTTGCCAGCGATTCCAACACTAGGCCGCGCGGCTGCAGGGCCTGCTTCGGCCGGTCGGCGCGCTTGCCTCCACCGCGCGGGCGGACGTGCAGATCCTGCTGGCCGATGCCCACGATGGAGCCGTCCTTGTTGTAAATGATGGAGGTGTACGGCACGTTGCAGTAGCCGTCCTCTTCGACGGTTTCGGTGATCCAGTTGATCAGCTCGGGCGTGAGATCCACGTCCATGTATGCCCCACTGCGACCGGGCTTGAGGAATTGGAAGGTGCCGGTACGGGTCCAGGCTTCGTATTCAGTGCCAAGACGGCGGGCGATCAGGGTGCCGAACAGCACATCCGTCATGGCAAACAGCGTTCCGCCGAAGGCGGCGCCGTGCATGTTGGCGTTCCACCAACGCAGGTTCAGCACGATGCGCGCGTGTGCCCAGTCTTCGGAAACGCGGGTCATCTTAATGCCGGAGCACAGCAGCGGTGGCCAGAGGTTCATCATGCGCCGCATGCGGTTCGGCTTCTCGATCATCTTGTCTGCGAAGGCCGGTACTGCCTTCATTTGTGCGCGGTAAATCTTCTTCAGAGGTTTCATGATGCGTTTATGCTACCGCGAGACCGCTAGCGGTAAGCAGGTATAAAAGTATTCTCTTTTTGTTGACGCCCCTACGCCCGCGCCGCCCCGCACGCTTGTTCGAAACTTAAGGTGGATGCTCGCCGGGACTGTCCAGGGCGATTGCTAGCGTGTTGGACTATGAGCAAGAGGGTAAGTGGGCGTGTATCCGCTCGTGCAGCGGCGCTGCTAGTGGGCGTGAGTTTGCTGCTCGGTGGGTGCGCCGAGGGTGCGGAGTTCCTAGAGGGCGGAAGTTCGGCGTCACAAAGCTCGGAAGCACCGGTAGAACCGACCACAGAAACGGTGCCGGAGCAGCCAGAACAATCCGAGCCCCCAGAGCACCCCGAACCAGAGCCAGAGCAACCCGCAGCGCCGGAACGGTCGCTGCACCAGCAAAACATGCTGGATCTGCTGGAGACGTTGGCGGTCAAGGGGCGCGCGCCGAAGACGGGCTACAGCCGCGACGAGTTCGGCCAGCGGTGGAAGGATATCGACCGCAACGGTTGCGACCAGCGCAATGACATCCTCGCGCGCGACCTCACCAACGTGGAGGCGCCGAAAGGTTGCAAGGTGCTCAGTGGTGATCTGCAGGATCCCTATACCGACCAGCGCATCCACTTTGTCCGTGGGCAGAACACCAGCCGGGCAGTGCAGATCGACCACGTGGTGGCGCTGGCCGATGCCTGGCAGAAGGGTGCGCAGCAGCTTTCCCCGGAGCGGCGCGAGCAGTTTGCCAACGATCCGATGAACCTGCTGGCTGTGGATGGGCCGGCGAACATGCAAAAGGGTGCGGGCGATGCCGCGACGTGGCTGCCGGCGAATAAGGGTTTCCGCTGCACTTATGTCTCCATTCAGGTGCGTGTGAAGGCGGAGTACCAGCTGTGGGTTACGCAGGCGGAAAAGGCGGCGATTCAGCGCGAACTCGGCCGCTGCTAGAAGCCCACTACGAGGGTGTGCGCAGTGGGCTTCCCAGCTGCCGGCCGCGAGGGCTGGAAACGCTGCGGTCGCCGGGCACCCAGAAGCGGAGTAAGGCATCCGCGTTCTTGGTGATCCCTATGCGTTTGCCACGGGTGATCTCTGGGATAGCTGTGCGTGGGGTCAGGGTAAACGGGGCAGCAGGGGATGAGGTATCGCCTGCGCCAGAAATCACTTGATCAACCGCCGAGCCATTAAGGTCCAGGTTCAAACCAAGTGCTGCGCCCAGGTTTCCCGGCCCACGCGCAAGCGCTTCATCCGCGGGCTTTGATCCGCGCCGGGCACGGGCAATATCGAGCCCCTCGATGAGTTTTCCTGCGCGCAGCAGTACTCCTCCAGCCTCGCCATCGGGGCTGCACACCAGGTTGCCGGCACGGTGGATGCCGTAACTGGCATACACGTAGAGGTGCTGGGGAGGGCCAAACATAACCTCGCAACGAGGGGTCGGGCCGTTGAAGGCATGGGAGGCTTCGTCTGCAGTCCCTAGGTAGGCCTCGACCTCGGTCAACTCGATAGCCACTCCGCCGTGGCGCAAGACCGCGCCCAACAAAAGAGGGGCGACGACGTCGGCGGGTTGGGTGAAGTCGATTCTCTTTGCGCTTCGATCCATGTAGCCATTGTGGTGCTATTGCCCTAAACCCGCCAAGGTTGGTCCATTGTTGCCGAAAACTAGACTGCTTAGTCTATAATCGTTGAAACGATACGCGCCGGATCGGTTCACCCGGCGCCGACAAGCGCGACTACGCGCGACCAAGCACTAGTTCGAAGAGGAGTTTCCATGGCCCACAACACAGATGCCATCCACGCAGGCTACGAGCCCGACGAGTTCATGGGCTCCATCAACGTGCCGATCTACGCCTCCACCACGTTCGCCCAGGATGCACCGAACGATCTGCGCGGAGGCTACGAGTACGGCCGCGTGGCGAACCCCACCGTCGATTCGCTGGCCCGCACGGTCGCCGCCTTGGAGGGTGGCAAGCACGGTCGCGTCTACGCTTCCGGCATGGCCGCCACCGATCACCTGCTGCGCGTGCTGCTGCGCCCCGGCGACCACGTGATCATGGGGCACGACGCTTACGGCGGCACGTATCGCCTGATCGCCACCGTTTTCAAGGACTGGAACGTGGACTTCACCGTGGTTGACACCACCGACCCCGAGGCCGTCCGTGCGGCGCTGACCCCGCAGACGAAGCTGGTGTGGCTGGAGACCCCGACGAACCCGCTGCTCGCCGTGACCGACATCGCCGCTATCGCCGAGGTGCTCTCCGACGAGTTTGGTAATGACGCCCCCACGCGCCCGAAGCTGATCGTGGATAACACCTTCTGCAGCCCCTACCTGCAGCGCCCCCTGGACCACGGAGCGGATGTGGTGCTGCACTCCACCACGAAGTACATCGGCGGGCACTCCGATGTG
Source organism: Corynebacterium sp. c24Ua_83 (assembly GCF_039907245.1). Lineage (NCBI taxonomy): Bacteria > Bacillati > Actinomycetota > Actinomycetes > Mycobacteriales > Corynebacteriaceae > Corynebacterium > Corynebacterium sp. c24Ua_83. The sequence goes on from NZ_JASBOI010000016.1 coordinate 9,766, forward strand.
GTCGGCGGCGCGATCGTCAGCAACGATGCACAGCTGGACGAGGATCTGGACTTCCTGCTCGGCGGTGCGGGCCCGATTGCTTCGCCTTTCGATGCCTACCTGAATGCCCGTGGCCTGAAGACCCTGGGCGTGCGGATGGATCGCCACTGTTCGAACGCGCAGGCCATCGCGGAATACTTGGATGAGCGGGAGGAAGTCGCCACCGTCCTGTACCCGGGTCTGCCGCAGCACCCTGGACACGAGGTGGCCAAGCGCCAGTCCACCGGCAAGGGGTTTGGTGGCATGATCTCCGTGCGCTTCCACTCCGAGGAAGCGGCACTGAAGTTCTGCCAATCCACCAAGCTGATCTGTCTGGCGGAGTCGCTGGGCGGCGTGGAATCGCTGCTGGAGCACCCGGCGACGATGACTCACCAGTCGGTTGCGGGATCCCAGCTGGAGGTTCCGCGCGACCTGGTGCGCATTTCCATTGGTATTGAGGATCTGGAGGATCTGCTCGCAGATGTCGCGCAGGCTCTGGAACAGCTTTAAAATACGGGGCTTATGAAGTCCTTTTCTTCTTCCAAGTCCCTCACCGCCCTAGCCACCGCAAGCGCCCTAGCCGTCAGCGCCATCGCAGCCACCCCGGCGCAGGCCATTGCCCCGTCCGAAGGCAACGGCTCGAGCACCGCCCCGATCACCCAGCCCGTCGACCCGGACTCCAATCCGAACAACCCAGAAGCCACTAATGAAGGCTCGTTGGCCGGCAGCATTGAGGCTGCGAACCCGGGTGCCGAATGGCTGTTGAAGACCTTCCCGCTGGGCAGCACCGACCCCGCAGGTTCCCTGGGTAAAGATGCACCGCCGATCGCAGGCATCTTGGCCTGGGTCGGCGGTGTCGTAGGTGCTTTTGCCCTGGGCGCGGCACTCGTCGGTGGGTACCAACACGCCGTGCAGCAGGGCTGGATCCAACCGCTGTAGCGGTTGGGCGCTAGCCAGGAACGGTATTTAGCTAGCCGGTCGTGGGTTAGGCGTCATCGGCAACACCGGAGTAACCAAGCTCGTCGAATACCTGCTTGACCTCGCCGGGCTTCGGGGCGATGAGCTTGGACTCTAGAACCATGTCCTTGTCCTTGTTGAAGATGAACACGATCGTGTTGCCCCGGTCTTTAACGTAGCCGGCGTACTCGTTTGGCTTGTCGTTTACAATCTCTGCGCCGCCGTCCTTGAATTCCTTTTCCTTGACGTCGACGTACTCCTTGTCTTTGATGAAGTCCACGTCCCAGTAGGCCCAGCCCGAGCCTCGCACGCCCTTACAGTTCGCACCGGTCATGTCACGGGGCTTCTTGGAGGAGTCGTAGTAGTTCAGGGTGAAGGTTCCATCTTTGCACTTATTGATCAGGTCGTTAACCTTCTCCGGCATTGCATCCTTGTAGGTGGCGGGGAGGGAATCATCGGGTCCGCCGACGTCGCCCCTCTGTGCTGCGGTGGAGCTGGGCGCGCTCGAAGTCTCGGAAGAGGTGGACTCCTCGGAGCTCTCTTCGGATCCTTCCTCAGTGCTTTCTTCAGTGGACTCGTCGGCGCCCTCGGACTGGGAGGTCGAAGTTTCGTCGGAGTCGGTACCTTCATCATCCTTGGCCAGCAGGAAGAAGCCGCCTACTGCCAGGGCAATGACGACAGCAAGGGCGATGATGATGCCGATAACCTTGCCTGTGCCTCCGCCGGAGTTTAGGTTTTGACCGTAGGAGCTGGCAGCACCGCCAGCGAAGGGGTTCTGGCCGGGCTGACCGGGCTGGCTGGGCTGACCGGGCTGACCGGGTTGGCTGTAGCCACCCTGGTTAAAAGGATTCTGGCCGGGCTGTCCAGGCGCACCCGGCTGGCCGTAGCCGCCTTGCGGGCCGGGCTGACCGTAGCCCCCGGGCTGCGGCTGCTGTGCGCCGTACGGCTGACCGCCTTGCGGCTGGTTCTGGTTTGCGCCCCACTGGGTGGTCTCGTCACTTGGGTTGGAGCCGTTGTTAAAGGGGTTGTTCTCCCCGTTGTTGCCGCCCTGGTTGGGCTGGTTGTCGAAGGGATTATTGTTCGTCATGAGGGGGCAGGTCCTTAAATCTCTGGAAACGTCGTTTTCGGCTTTTGGTGCCTGGGAAGCAAATGGCGCCCGGTCTCGTGTGAAGGGCGCCTTCCCGCGGCGCTCAGTAGGTCAAATGTTACGAGATCCGCGGGATGTTCCTACTCGTTATTCTTTTATTGGAATAGGGGTGAATAGCGGGGGGGGGGGATTCCTCTGTGCTGAAGCTAAGGCTTCTTGTAGCCCAACTGGGTGAGAGCCTCTTGCAGGGCGGATTCGTCTTCGAAGTGCATCTTGGTTTCCATGGCGATGCCCTTGGACTTGTTAATGACGAATAGGAATGGCTTGGAACCCTGAAGTAGGTAGCCCGCGAAGTTGTCTGGGTCATCGGACCAAATTTTAGCGCCCTGTTTCTTCACGTAGTCGATTTCCTCAGGTACGAATTTCGCATCACGGACGAAGTCCACTTTCTTGAACTCCCAAGCGGAGTCCCATACACCGGTGCACTGCACGCCCTTGACCCTGCGGTTGTTATCGCGTGCCAGTTCGAAGGTGCCGTTACGGCAGTCGTACACCAGATCCTGCATCTGCTTGGGCATCGCGTCGGCATAAGTCCTGTCCATCGAATGATCCGGGCCGCCGATATCGCCAGCCTTCGCAGGCTCCTTAGAGGAAGATGAAGTCTCCGAGGTGCTGGAATCCGAGCTGGATTCGGAGGAGCTCTCGCTGGTCTCCTCCGACGAGCCAGACTCTTCAGAGCTCGACGAGGAACTGGAGGCGTCCGTGCTCTCTTCGTCATCCTTGTTCAGTAGGAAGAAACCACCAACGATCAGGCCGATTACGACCACTGCGGCGACGATGATGCCGATGATCTTGCCGCCGTTGCCACCGCCGTTACCTCCGACATTGCCTGGCTGGCCGTACGCGCCATAAGGCTGCGAGTTGAACGGATTCTGACCCGGCTGGCCCGGCTGGCCCGGTTGGCCGTACCCCTGCTGACCGAAGCCTTGCTGGCCATACCCCTGCGGGCCGTATCCCGGTTGGCTCGGTTGCCCCTGCTGGCCGTACGGCTGTTGACCATAACCTGACTGGCTCGGCTGACCCTGTTGTCCTTGGTTCTGGTTGCTCGGGAACTGTTGATTACCGTAGCTCTGCTGGCCAAACGGATTCTGGGGCTGATTTGGGTTCTGTCCCGGGTTGTTCTGGGAACCATCTCCGGGGCCGGGGTAACCGCCTCCGTAATTATTAGTCATAAGAATTCCTTAAGGGGATGCCATAACCTTTGCTAAAGGGAAAGGTTAATGCATGGCTTTCTCTATTGCAGTGTTCTGCAGGTATTGTCTCAAACCACAGCTAAATGGCCCTCGCGGCCTATGGTTGGTCGCTACATTGGAATCCATGAGTTCCACGAATGCAGAGTCCATGAATGAAGGATCCACGCCCACCCCACCAACCAACTCCCGCGTCGCCGTCGTCACTGGCGCGAGTGCCGGCATCGGCGAGGCGACCGCGAAGCTGCTGGCTGCGGACGGCTGGCATATGGTTCTGGCCGCGCGCCGTGCAGAAAAGCTAGAGCAGGTAGCGAAAACGATTGCCCAGGAGGGCGGCAAGGCTACGCCCCTTGTGCTGGATGTGACGGATAGGGCGTCAATAGATAATTTCACCGCAGCGCTCGCCGAGCTGACGGGCTCCAAGCTAGACCTACTGGTCAACAATGCAGGCGGCGCGCGGGGGCTTGACCCCGTGCTGGAAGCCGATCCGGAGGATTGGCGCTGGATGTTCGAGGCGAACGTGATGGGCACCCTGGAGGTCACGCGCGCGCTGTTCGATCAGCTGCAGGTGGCGGACGCGCCGCAGGTTATTAATGTGGTTTCCGTTGCTGGTCGCGGCGCCTACCGCGGGGGTGCGGGCTACAACGCGGCGAAATTCGGGCAGACTGCCCTGACCGACGTGATGCGCATGGAGTTCGCCGAGGCGGGCGTGCGCGTCTGCCAGGTGGATCCGGGCCGGGTGGCTACCGACTTCAGCTTAAACCGCTTCAAGGGCGACGCAGAGCGGGCCGAGGAGGTTTACGCGGACAAGCTAAACCTGCAGGCAGAGGACATCGGCGAGGCCATTCGCTGGATCGCGGACCGCCCCCGCCACATGGATGTGGAGTCCATCATGATCCGCCCGCTCGACCAGGTCTAAAGTTTGGCGCACGAGGTGCTCGGCGGGTCAGTCGCGCCGGGTTATCCCCGGCAACCAGGGTCTACTGGAAGGTGACGGCAGTGCCGGTCGCGCTGACCATCACCATGCCGCCCTGGCCCAGGGACTCGTAGTCCACGTCCACGCCGACGATGCCGTGCGCGCCCATCTCCAGCGCGCGATCCACCATCTCCTTCAGTGCGCTCTCGCGAGCCTGCAGGATCTCGCCCTCGTATGCGGAGGAGCGGCCACCGGTGATGTTGCGGAAGCCCGCGCCGATGTCCTTGAACATGTTGATACCGGCCACCGTCTCGCCCGAGACGATGCGCAGGTACTGCCCAATGGTGTGGCCCTCGACGGTGTTGGTGGTAGTGACGATCATGGCGTTGTTAGCCTTTCTGCGAGTCTTTCTTAATGACGCCCACGTCTGCCGCGGGCGCGCTTATGCAACTGACTATAGAGGACTGCGTGGGTTGCGCGCGCGTGAAAACCTCAGTTGGCCTTCCGGCTAGGGTGGGGGCATGGTCACCGTGATCGCCAGCCCGCAGTCCACCTCCGACGATCTCCAGCCGCTGAAGTTGGAGGACCTGCCGGAAGACCTCGTCGCCGCAGTGGGTGGCGCCAAGCACGTGGAAATGTTCACCGGGGCTGGCATGTCCGCCGATTCCGGTTTGGATACCTTCCGCGACGCGCAGACCGGCATCTGGTCGCATGTAGATCCCCAGGCGATGGCCACTTTGGATTCTTGGGCGAAGGATCCCGAGCCCATGCTTGCCTGGTATCTGTGGCGGGCGGTGCTATGCCGCCGCGCAGAGGCAAACGCGGGGCACCGGGCGATAGGTGAGTGGGCGGAACGAGGGGGCGTCACCGTACACGTAACAACCCAAAACATCGACGACCTGCACGAGCGTGGCGGCAGTAAGAACGTGGCGCACCTACATGGGAGCCTGTTTCGCTATCGCTGCAGCATTTGTAGCAAGCCCGCGCGCATGCCCGAGCTGCCCGAGAAGCAGGTGGAGCGCGTCACGCCTCCGACGTGCTCACTGTGCGGGAATCCGGTGCGGCCGGGAGTGGTGTGGTTCGGCGAGCCGCTGCCGCACCGGGAGTGGGAGGCAGCCGAGGAGGCAATGCGGGCGGCGGATCTGGTGGTGATCATTGGCACGTCGGGAGTGGTGTGGCCCGCCGCAGGCCTGCCCGCGATCGCGGCCCGGCGCGGCACGCTTATCGTGGAGATCTCGCCCGCGCGCACCGACCTGACCGATATGTGCACATGGTCGCTGCGCACGACCGCAGCGAACGGGGCACCGCTGGTGGTGGAGGCGGCGGAGGGCGCCTAGCGTGGCGCTGAGTCAGCCCCGCTAGTTCTGCGGATTCGGAGGAGCCGGCTGGCTATTCTTCGGCATCAGGCCGACGTTCATCGGCGGGATCTTGTGGTTCGGGTCGAACATCTGCGCCTCGATCTCCGGAGCCAGCGTTTCCGCGAAGATGTTGTTGAAGTGGTGCGCATCGCGGTAGACCGCCATGTTGCCGATGATGGAAGGGCACCAATCCTCGCGGCACACCGCAGCAGTCAGATCCATGAGGGTTACATCCATGCCCTTGTACGCTTCGATGGAAGGATCCACAGGAAGCAGGGAATCCCAAACGCTCTGGCCGCACTCGGCGTTGATGGCCAGCACTTCGTCGAAGTTCGGGCGGCCGGGGTTCGCAAGGCCGGGGAAGTCCGCGTTTTCCGCAACCTCGCCCTGCTTGCCTTCCATCATCTCGGCCACGCAGGCGCGCATGTCACGGGGAGCGCCCTCATCGGTGGTCTGCCACGGGTTATCGCGCATCAGCCAACTGTGAATCCCCTGGTCCGTGAAGCTCTGCACCAGATCCTTGTACTCTTGCGGCACCTGCTCCGGGCCAGCGCCACCGATCGAGGTTGGGCGCGTACCGGTCATGAAGATGCCTTCTGTCGGCGGGTTCTCCTTGATGTAATCCACGACCTTCTCCGACCAGCTGAGGCAGGAGGGGTACTCCTCGCCATTGACACGCGTGATCTTGGCGTTTACCGGGCAGCCCATCTTTAGCAGCGGGATCATCTTCACGTGCCGGTTGCGGCCCACGATGTCCAGCGCCGGAATGTAGTGCTCGGAATGCGAGCCGCCGATCACATAGATGGTCTTGTCGGAGTTGACGTCGCCATACGCGCATTCCTCGTCGGAACGGTTGAAATTCTTCGTCAGGATCAGAGCATCGCTATCGAAACCGATCTGGCAACCATCGGGCTGCGTCTGCGGCAGCAGGGCGTGGAAGTCCTCCAGCGGCGGCACGATCGGCATGTTCTCCGGCACGGGGGCGTTCACCAGGAAGCTCGCCGCGCCGGGGTAGATCGACCTATCTGCGGCCAACTCCCACAACTGTTCGCTGTTCACATCCTCGCGGTGCTGTAGATACTTTGGTGACGCCACCACAGACCCAGCGAGCACCAGAATCAGCACGGCATAGACGGCCTTCGGCCAGGCGGACAGGGACTTTGCCCAGTACTTCGGGCTGAGCAGCACCCAGTTGCGCTCGGGCTTCTTGCCCTGGCGCAGGGGGCGCTCGATCAGCTTGTTGGAGAGCCAGGCCAGCACCACGCTGGCCGCGATCACGACTGCACCCAGGCCCGGGCTGACCTTGGGAACGTTGAAGTAGTAGACGCACAGCACCAGAATCGGCCAGTGCCATACGTACAGGGCGTAGCTGATGCGGCCCAGGAATTGGAATGGGCGCGTCAACAGCAGTCGGGTCACGCCGACGGGCTCGCCGGAGTGACCAGAAAGGACCACCAGCAGAGCACCACCCAGGGGAATTAGCGTCCACGGGCCGGGGAACTGGTCCGCGCCGTCCAGGAAGAGGCCGGTGCTGATGATCATGCCCAGGCCGACAATGCCCATCACGGTGCGGGTCCATCGACCCAACGGACGCAGCACGGGGTTGCCATTCGCGTCGCGGCGCAGCAACAGCATGCCCAGCAGGCCACCCAGGCCGATCTCCCAGAAGCGGCTCAGCGTGGAGTAGTAGTTGATGGTCTGGTCTTCAAAGTGGAAGTACGTGGCGTAGGTGAAAGAAAGCACCGTCGCGGCGGTGAGCACAACCAGCAGGGCCGGGCGTGCGTACTTCCGGAAGATGAGGGCAAGCAGGGTAACGACCACCAGGGATGCTACGTAAATCTGCAGCTGCGCCGACATGGACCACAGGTGTTGGAAGGGGCTGACGGTGGTGCGCACAGAGGTGTATTCGCGGCCGGAGTACGCCAGCTGCCAGTTGATGTAGTAGCCCAGGGAAGCCACCGCATCCTTTGCCATCTGTACGTGCACCAGGCGATTCATGAGAAGTAGCGACGCCGCCAATACGCTGGCGACCACCACTGCGAGTAGTGGGAATAGTCGCCGGATGATGCGAATCAGAGACTGAATGAAGGTGAGCCCCTTCGGGTTCTGCGCGTTGCGCAGCTGGCTGCCGAAGAAGAAGATGCCGCCGAGTAGCAAGAACACGTCCACGCCGGAACTAACCTTGCCGACGAAAACGTGGAAGATCACGACCAGGCCGATGGCTAGGCCGCGCAGACCTTCGATGTCGTAGCGCATCATGCTGGACGATGCGCCGGGCTTACCGGAGGTGCCCTTGGTCGTGGCGCCGGCCTCTGCCGTTGCCTTTTGCTTTACCTTTGTGGCGTTGGACTGCTCTGCCTTCGTGGCTGCGCTATCGTCCGCCGAAGAGTTTCCCTGTGCCATAACTTGAATAAGTCTATTGAGCAGCGGGAAAAATATCGAAACGACTCACCCGAGAAGGCCTCAAGCTGCGACGGCGGTCACTCTAGGCCCGGGAGAGGCTACTCGAAGTACACGTCCTCCAAAGACAGCGCCTTTGCAGCGCTGGCCTGGTTACGGGCAGTTTCTACATAGCGCGCCGCGTGGGCGATGAAGCCCTGGCGCTCCTCCTCCGTTAGTTCGCGGCGCACCTTCGCGGGAAGGCCGGCGGCCAAGAATCCCGCCGGAATTTGCTGCCCTTCCAGCACTACCGCGCCCGCGGCGACGAGGCTGCCGCCGCCGATAGTGGAACCTGATAGCAGTGCCGATTGCATGCCAATCAGCGTTCCCGCCCCCACATGCGAGGAGTGAACCAGCGCCTGGTGGCCGATCGTTACATCGTCTTCCAACACACATTCCTGGCCGCGCTCCACGTGCATCACGGAGTTATCCTGCACGTTCGTCCGCTCGCCGATGCGGATCGCGCCTACGTCGCCGCGCAGTACGCACCCGTAGAACACGGAGGAATCCGCCCCGATTTCCACATCCCCAATGATCGTCACGCCCGGGGAGATCATCGCGCTGCGGTGGATCCTGGGCGTCTTGCCCTGATACGGAAGGATAATCGGTGCTGCATTCATGTTTCCCACCCTAACTATTTTTGGACGCCCACGCTTCCCTTTGCCTGGAATACCCCACCTAACCCTGCAGGATCGGTAGCGTTGGCGTCATGAGTAAGAACACCACGAACGACGACCACCCGGTAACGATCCTCGTCGTCCACCACAGCCCGACCGAGAAGGCGCAGAAACTCGCGGACACGGTACTCGCGGCAGCACGCGCCGCTGCAGAGGAAGTGAATGCTGAGCTGAGTCCGGCCACAAGCGAGGGAGCTGGCCAGCCCTCCGTTCAGGTGCTGGAACGCCAGGCTCTGGAGCCGGACGTGGAGGAACTCCGCGGAGCAGATGCCATCATCCTGGGCACTACTGCCAACTTTGGCTATATCTCCGGCGCCCTGAAGCACTATTTCGACACGGTCTACGTGCCCGTCCTGGAAGAGAAGAAGGCCACTCCCACCAGCTGGTGGATCCGGGGTGGCTACGATACGACGGGTGCGGAAAAAGCCATGCGCTCCATCCTTACGGGGCTGGAGTGGGAAACGGTGGCCGAACCCGTCGAGTTCACTGGAGATATTGAGCCCCACTTGGCGGAGCTAGAGGCGATGGCTCAGGCTGTGGTGGGCCAAGCTGTGGCGTCAATAATCTAAAGGGATCTAAGAATAGAGCTCGTTAGCGCAGGTCGGACAGGACGCACGCAGCGCCTGCGGCGGCGGTGGTGACGGTCAGAACAGCAGGCCAGGCGCCGATCTTCTTAGCCAGCGGGTGGGAAAGACCAAACGCGGCCAGGTAACCGGCGGTCAGGCCCGTGGCAACACCCGCGCCAGCCTTGGCGTTCCAAGAGCGGGCAGCGTAGCCACCTGCAGCGGCCAGAATCACGCCACCGAGCGGGCGAATACCGGTCTCGCGGGCGGTCAGCCAGCCGCCGACCAGGCCAGCGATGACGACGGATGCGGTGTTGACTTCCTTCGCTGGCTTCAGGGTGGCGGTGGGCTTGAGCTTATTGAGCTGATTCTTCTTCGACATGCCAACAACTCTACGCCGGTGTAGGGGGACTAGTTTCGCAAATGAATCAGAAGTAGGACTAGGGTGGCAACCAGACCTAACCTTTTTGCCGATCCAAAACCACGAGGAGGCATGTGTTCCATGGTTGAACGCATCGATACCCGGTTGACCAGACTCTGGGGAATCGATAAGCCCATCATCGGTGCACCAATGGCGGGGCGCTCCGACGGCCACCTGGCAGCCGCCGTCAGCCGCGCCGGTGGATTGGGAATGTTCGGCGCCGGTGCCGGAACCAAGCCCGAATGGATTCTGGAGAACGCGCGCATCGCAGCAGAGGCAGGTCCCTACGGAATCGGCCTGATGGTGTGGGCGCTGGAAGACAACCCGGCCCAATTCGACGCAGTGCTGGAGGCGAAGCCAAAGGTAGTGAGCCTGGGCTTCGGCGACCCCAAGCCCTATGTGGACCGTGCCCACCAGGCCGGAATTTCCGTCGTTGCCCCAATCAACACCATGGCACAGCTGCGTCAGGCACTGGCCGCAGGCGTGGACGCTGTTTGCGTGCAGGGAATGGACGCCGGCGGGCACACCGGGCGCATCGGCACGCTGCCACTGCTGCAGATCGTGATGGAATACATGCAGGTCAACGCGCCGGGCGTGCCGATCGCTGCCGCGGGTGGCATCGCCACAGGCAGGGGTGTGGCCTCCGTGTTGGTGGCAGGCGCCGACGCAGCATGGGTTGGCACCGCACTGCTGGCCTCCCCGGAAGCCGCCGGTGCGCCCGAGCTGCGACAGGCCGCGATCAAGGCCACGGCCAGCCGGACCGTGCTGACCGACATCTACGACCGCGCCGAAAAGCAAAAGTGGGATACGGAGCAGTGGCCCACCCGCACCGTGCGCAATGCATTCGTGGACGTGTACCGCCCGCTGTCCGAAGCGGGGGAGGTTACCGACGAGGAACTGATCGCGGCCCGGGCCGAGGGCGGGGACTTTGCCGACGAGCTGAAGCTGCACGCGGGTCAGGGCGTGGAGCTGCTGCGGGCAGAGGTGCCCGCCGGTGAGGTCGTGCAGGGTATGTACGACGAAGCGCTGCACTGCCTCGGGCGTTTCGCCTAAAGAGGAAACCGCATGGACATCGACCGCGTGTACAACTGGCGCGACCGACAGCGCCAAGGTCTGTATCTAGTGGACCGGTTGTGGCCTAGGGGCGTCAAGAAAGAAAGCCTAGATTTGGCCGGTTGGCCGAAAGAACTAACGCCCAGCAGCGACCTGCGCCGAGAGTTCCACAATGGCTTGGGCTTTGCCGAGTTCCGTGAGAAGTACGTGGCGGAGCTGGAGGAACGGAAAGCCGCAGGGGAGCTGGACGATGCGCTGACTGCATTGCGCGACTACCAGGAGCGGGTGACCGAGGAAGGCGCTCCGGAGCTCCTGCTGCTGTATGCCGCGAAAGAAAAAGAGCACAACCATGCGGTTGTGCTCCGAGATTGGCTGGCACCCCAGCTGGAAAGCTAAGGCGCCGGCTAACTAGCCAATCGCGCTAGAGGCGCTGGCGCGACAGGAAGTTCCAAACCTCCTGGGAAGCATCCGGAACGCGGTTCCAGGTGTGGTTCTGCGGGTTCAGGATCAGCTGCAGCTCCTTGCGGGCGCTGGGGTACACGTGGCGCTCGCCGCCCCGGATGTGGGTGACGCGCGGCGGGTAGCCACAGCCGTTACGCTTCGCGTAGCTACCCACCAGGTCGCGAACAGCCAGGTAGTGGGCGCCGTTGTGGCGGTAGCCACCGTTGATCTTCATCATCGTGTCGCCACGGCCATGCATGATCAGGAACGGGATTGCGCGGTTCTTGCAGCCCATGTTCACCGGATCGTAGTAAGCACCGCCGACGGCAGCGGCTGCGGCATGGGAGGCAGCTGGGGGAGCTGGGGGACAGAGCCCTGCGGGGCAGCATTTGCCTCCGGGGCGTTCTAGGTAGCCACGCCCGCGGTACCGAATGCGGTGGCCAGCACCAGCGACAGCGCTACGACAATGCGCTGAAAGGAAGGCAAGAAGGAGCTAAGAGATCGATTCACGAATGTGACTATACATATATGTGAATACATACATATATGTGAATACTCTGCCAATTTGATTGAGGAAATCTGGCTGGCTGGAGTTTGCATTGGAGTTCGCGCTGTAGAAGTTCCTGATCATGGTCTGTATGCTGAGTAGCATGATTACTGAAATTTTTGCGGCAAATACTTTCCTACTCGCTGAGGGCTCTGCAGTTCCGCCATTGGGCATGATCGGCTGGGTTGTCATCGGTGGCCTGGCTGGTTGGATCGGTTCCAAGATCATGGGTACCGACGAGCAGATGGGCTTCTTCCTCAACATCATCGTCGGCATTATCGGCGGCTTCTTGGGCGGCTGGGTCCTCGGCCTGCTGGGAGTCGGCAGCGGCGGCTGGATCTGGAGCTTCCTGACCTGCCTGTTGGGCGCCTGCATCCTGATCTTCATCGTCGGTCTGGTCACCGGAAAGCGCAAGAAGTAAGCAACCGTAATCGGCAACTGCCGCTACAGGCTGGAGCTGGGGTTTAGTCGACCAGCAACATAGCAAGCGCACTTTCGCCCAAACGTGCGCTTTCGTTTTCTAGGCCTAGGCCAAGCCACATTACGAGAAGCAGGATAACCAGCGCGCAGATGATAAAGATCAGTGCGCCGATAAAGAAATAAGACCGGAAGGGGCCACTTTTGGACTCTTCCTTCAGAGGCACCTCAACCATCGGTTGGGGGCCTTTTTTCTGTGGGTCTACGGCCGGTGTGCCCGTCTCATCGACGAAGCCGCCACGTTGGACGGATACCGCCCGGAACGTGCCCGTATCGCGTTGCTGGCTCTGCATCGGTCTTCTCCGGTTCGTAGATCTTAGTGGGGCTTTCTGTTTCAGCTGCATGCGCAGGGGCGACGAAACCCTGCATGGCTTCTGCAGGGCTGCGTGTAGCCTTACAAAAACTTAAAGAGCAAGAGGAACGAACAGTCGAAACTGTTGGGTTTCTTTAAGCCTAGTATCGTCGGTCCCTTCGTTGTGGGGTTATCCCAATTCCAGGGGTGTGATGCCAGATGACCTCCACCTGTTCCCACCCCCAAATAGGGCTATTCACAGGCAGGGTTGTCTGTGGATAACCCTGTTATCTGGATGGGTTGGCGGCCCGTTTACACGCCAACCCGTCCAACCTTTTCGTTACGCTGTTGAATGTCTACCAGCGCTCGCGAGCGCACACCAAATCCCGCACACCAAGTCCATGTCACATGTTTGTCGCATGTGCCTGGCCGTAGTTGAAAGGAGTCCGATGGAAGGCCAACTTCTCACCACCAGCACCGGGCAGCTCGTCGATGAATCGGGAGTCGCCCGTCCGCCGTGGGCCTATCGCAGCGAGATTGAGCTGGACTACTACGACAACGAGTGGGGTCGCCCTGTCATCACCGAACACGGCCTGCTGGAGCGCATCGCCCTCGAAGGCTTCCAATCCGGCTTGTCGTGGGCCACCATCCTGCGCAAGCGGAGGGATTTTCGCTCTGTGTTCTTTCTTTTTGACGCCCAGCGCATCACCGAAATGAGCGAGCCCCAAAGGCGCGCTGCTCTGCAGGACGAACGCTTGATTCGTAATGCCCGCAAGCACGAAGCGCTCTACGAAAACGCCAAGGCGACGCTGGAGCTGCGGCGAGCGGAGGAATATCAGGAGTTGCCGGAGGATTCGCCCGCCCGCGACGTTCTGGGCGGGGCGGCCAACCGGCTGGCGCCGGGTCTGCCGGTACTCGTGTGGTCGTTCACCCCGGCGGAGCACTCCCGTCCGACATCGCTGGATGGGGTGCCCTCGACTTCGCCGGAGTCCAAGGCGCTGGCGAAGGAGCTAAAGCGCCGGGGATTTCAGTTCGTCGGCCCCACCACCTGCTACGCGCTGATGCAGGCCATCGGCATGGTCGACGACCGGGTGGTGGAGCCAGCCGAGGGGGCCTAGAGTCGCGCGGCCAGCTCCACGGCCTGGCGGATCGCGCGCTTGGCGTCCAGTTCCGCGGCGACATCCGCACCGCCGATGATGTGGACGTCAGAGGTGCCGTCCTGCTCGGCGTCGCTCTTCTCGGCGCCTTCCGGGCGCACGGATTCCTGGCCCGTGCACAGCACGACCGTGTCCACGTTGATCACGCGCTCTTCGCGGTTCTCCTTGGTCTCACGCTCGATCTGCTCCAGCAGCTCCTGCTTTTCGGCGCGATCCAGCGTGCGGCCCTCGAAGGTGCCGGACTTGATCTGCTTGATCTTCTTCAGCGTGACCTGCGGATCCTCCACCGGGACGGTGATGTGCAGGCCGTCGGAATCGATCTTCTCGTAGGTCACGCCCACGATCTGCTCCGTGCCGCCCATGGCCACCGCCGCGCGGTGTACCCAGCCGGTCGTCTTGCCCAGCGTGCGGCCCATGCGGGTCGGCTTACGCTGCAGCATCACCACGCGGCGCTGCGGGCGCTCCGGCTGCGGGGAGGAGAGGTTGCCGTGCACATCCGAGTCTTCGACCACGCCCCACTGGCTGTTCCAGGAGGTCAGGGACTGCGGGGCGCCCTGGCGATCCGCCAGCAAGAACTCCGCCACGTCGTAGCCGATGCCTCCAGCGCCGATGACGGCGACGTACTCGCCCGGCGCCTTCTTTCCGGAGATTAGCTCGGCGTAGGTGGCGACGGTCACGCCGTCGATCTTGCCCTCCAGGCCCTCGTTCACGCCCGGGAACTCCGGGATGCGCGGGCGCACGCCCGTGGCCACAACAACTTCCTCGAAGCCGTCGGCCTTAAGCTCCTCCGGGGTAACGGCCTTGCCGGTGGAGATGTTCACCTTCAAGCCCTCCAGGCGGTTGACCACCGCGTACAGCGCCTGTACGAACTCTTCCTTGCCCGGCACGCGCATCGCCAGGTTGAACTGGCCACCCAGGGTGTCAGCCGCTTCGAAGACGGTGACATCGTGGCCGCGCAGCGCCAGCGCCTCAGCAGCGAAGAGCCCGGCCACGCCACCGCCGATCACGCCGACCTTCTTGGTGCCCTGTGCGGGCAGCAGCTCCAGCTCGGTCTCGTAGGCGGCGCGCGGGTTAACCAGGCAGGTCGCCCGCTTGTTCTCGAAGGTGTGGTCCAGGCAGGCCTGGTTGCAGGCGATGCAGTGGTTGATCTCGGTGTTCAGGCCGCGTGCGGCACGGTTGACGAACTCCGGGTCGGCCAGCAGCGGGCGAGCCATGGAGACCAGGTCGGCCTGCGGGGTGCCGGCGGGCTCGCCGTTGCCACCGTCCCAGCTTCCGTCGAGGATGGCCTCGGCAACCTCCGGGGTGTTGATGCGGTTAGAAGCCACCACGGGGATGTTCACGTGCTCGCGCACCTTCTGGGTCGCCCAGGCGAAGGCGCCACGGGGGACGGAGGTCACGATGGTCGGGATCTGTGCCTCGTGCCAGCCCACGCCGGAGCTCAGCAGGTCCGCGCCGGCCTCCTCGATCTTCTTGGCCAGCTGCAGGATCTCCTCCTGGCTCTGGCCACCCTCGACCAGCTCCAGCACGGAGATGCGGTAGTCGATGACGAAGTCTTCCGGCACCTTTGCGCGGATGGCCTTAACGATCTCTACGGGGAAGCGCTGGCGGTTTTCCACCGAGCCGCCCCACTTGTCAGTGCGCTGGTTCGTGCGCTCCGCGAGGAACTGGTTAATCAGGTAACCCTCGGAGCCCATCACCTGCACGCCGTCGTAGCCTGCGTCAGCGGCGAGTGCGGCGGAGGTGGCGTAGGCGTCAACAAGCTTTTCAACGTCCTCGGTGGCGATCTCGCGGGCGGGGAAGGGGCTGATTGGCGACTGCGAGGCGGAGGCGGACTCCGCCATCGGGTGGTAGCCATAGCGGCCGGCGTGCAGCAGCTGCAGCAGGATCTTCGCACCGCCGGCGTGTACTGCGTCGGTGATTTCGCGGTGAGCCTCGGCGATCTCCGGGGTGTTAAACGGAGTGCCGTAGGGGGTCAGGTTGCCTTCTAGGACCGGCGGGTAGCCGCCGGTGACCATCGCGGCCACGCCACCTTCGGCGCGGGCGGCGTAGAAGGCGGCGAGCTTCGGCACGTCCTCGATGGAATCCTCCAGGCCGGTGTGCATGGAGCCCATGATCACGCGGTTGCGGAAGGTGGTCTTTCCTACCTGGATAGGGGAGAGGAGGGTCTTGTAGGCGGTGGCGGGATCTTCCACCGGGGTGGCGGTGAGAGCGGTGGCGCCCGGTGCCGTAGTCAGCGGCAGGAGGGTGCGGACGGAAGCGTCGGAGGAGTTGTTGGAAGGCTGGTTGGTCATGGGCGCAATTATCTCTAACTGCGCAAAAACTTGTGGGGCTTTTGAAGAAACCGAGAGCATTCACACTGCTGCGCGTTAAAGTATGTATCAAAATGTGAGTAATGTATGACGATCGTTGCAGTTCAGCGTGACTTCGATCACACATTAAGGTGAGGCTAGAAAGAGTAAGGCAAGCCTAATTTTGTCTGCTCGTACCGACGGGTGCACTCTAGATAACCCAAGACGAAATGGTGTGACCGGAACTACAGCTGTTTCTTGGCGGAGACTCACGTCACCACCAGACCGGCGGTCCGATTGCAACTTTATTCGCATATGCAAATGCAGTACTTGTGACGAAAGTTAGGCCGTAAATCATGAAAAACTACCCTGCACGCCAGGGTCTTTACGACCCCCAGTTTGAGCATGATGCGTGTGGTGTCGCCTTCGTGGCTGACATGCACGGCCGCGCGACACGCGACATTGTGGACAAGGGCATCCAGGCCCTGGTGAACCTGGATCACCGTGGCGCAGCTGGAGCGGAAAAGAACACCGGCGATGGCGCCGGCATCCTTATCCAGGTCCCCGACCGCTTCTACCGGGAGGAGATGGCCAAGCAGGACATCACCCTGCCGCCGGCCGGCCAGTACGCCACCGGCATCGCCTTCCTGCCGAACTCCCGCATGGCCGCGCTCGACGCGGTGCGTGCCGTCGAGGCCATCGTGAAGGAAGAGGGCCTTAACCTCATCGGCTGGCGCGACGTCCCCGTCGACGACTCGAGCCTGGGCGCCATCGCGCGCGACGCCGAGCCGCTGTTCCACCAGCTCTTTATCTCTGGTGTTGACGCCAACGGCTCCCCCCTCGAGGGTCTCGAGCTCGACCGTCGCGCCTTCTTCGTCCGCAAGCGTGCAGAGCGTGAACTCGGCACCAAGGGTGCAGGCGAGGGCTCCGGTGGAGACACCGTGTACTTCCCCTCCCTGTCCTCCCGCACGGTCGTCTACAAGGGCATGCTGACCACCCCGCAGCTGCGGGAGTTCTACCTGGATCTGCAGGACGAGCGCATGGAGTCCGCGCTGGCCATTGTGCACTCGCGCTTCTCCACGAACACCTTCCCGTCCTGGCCTTTGGCTCACCCCTACCGCTTGGTTGCACACAACGGTGAGATCAACACCGTCCGCGGCAACGAGAACTGGATGCGCGCTCGCGAATCCCAGCTGCGCTCCGAGGTGCTGGGCGACCTGGGCCGCGTGCTCCCGATCTGTGACCCGGAGGGTTCGGATACCGGCCGCTTCGACGAGGCTCTGGAGCTGCTGCACCTGGCCGGTCGCAGCCTGCCGCACGCCGTGCTGATGATGGTTCCGCAGGCGTGGGAACGCAACCCGCACATCGACCCGCAGGTCCGTGCGTTCTACGAGTACCACTCCAGCTTCATGGAGGCCTGGGACGGCCCGGCCGCCATCACCTTCACCGACGGCACCCTCATCGGCGCGACCCTGGACCGCAACGGCCTGCGCCCCGGCCGCATCTGGATCACCAAGGACGGCCTCGTCGTCATGGCTTCCGAGGCCGGCGTGCTGGACATCCCGGACAGCGAAATCGTTAAGCGCACCCGCGTGGAGCCGGGCAAGATGTTTCTGGTCGACACCTCCCGCGGCTGCGTAATCGAGGACGAGGAAATCAAGCAGGCGCTGGCCGACCAGCCCTACGAGCAGTGGGTAGAGGAGAACCTGGTCCGCGAGTCCGACCTGCCGACCGCCGAGCCGATCGCCATGAACCACGAGCGCATCGTCCTGCGCCAGCGGGTCTTCGGCTACACCGAGGAAGACCTCGAGACCCTGCTGCGCCCCATGGCCGACAAGGGCGCTGAGGGCATCGGCTCGATGGGTACGGATACCCCGATCGCCGCCCTGTCCGACCGCCCGCGCCTGCTGTACGACTTCTTCGCGCAGCGTTTCGCGCAGGTGACCAACCCGCCGCTGGATAGCTACCGCGAGAAGATGGTCACCAGCATGTTCACCCAGCTGGGTGCGCAGGCGGATGTTCTGAACCCCGGTCCGGACGCCGCCCACCGTATCCACCTGGACAGCCCGATTCTGGGTAACCAGACGCTGGCCAACCTGGCGAATGCGGCGGAGAACGCCGCGGCCGCCGGCTCCGACGTGGACTTGAGCGCCTTCAAGGCCGTGCGCATCCCGGGCCTGTACTCCGTCGCCCACGGCGGCAAGGGCCTGCGCGAGGCCATCAACCGCATCCGCCGCCAGGTCACCGAGGCAATCGAGGACGGTGCGACCATCCTGATCCTCTCCGACCGCGAGTCCGACGAGCGCTACGCCCCGATCCCGTCGCTGCTGCTGACCAGTGCCGTGCATCACCACATGGTGCAGGAGAAGACGCGCACCCGCGCATCGCTGGTGATCGAGTCCGGCGGAGCCCGCGAGGTGCACCACCTGGCCATGCTCATCAACTTCGGTGCGGATGCCATCAACCCGTACATGGCCCTCGAGACCGTTAATGAGATGGCCAACGACGGACGAGTGGGCGTCACCGCAGAAGAGGCCGAGGAAAACTACATCAAGGCCGCGACCGCCGGCATCCAGAAGGTCATGTCCAAGATGGGCATCGCGACGGTGGCGAGCTACCGCGGCTCCCAGCTGGCCGACGTGGTGGGCCTACACCAGAGCCTGCTCGATGAGTACTTCGTCGGCGCCTTCAGCCCCATCTCCGGCATCGGCCTGGACGAGATCGCCGACGACGTGGCCAAGCGCCACCGCGCGGCATTCCTGCCCCGCCCCGAGGAGCAGGCACACCGCGAGCTCGAGATCGGCGGCGAGTACAAGTGGCGCCGCGAGGGCGAATACCACCTGTTCAACCCCGAGACTGTCTTCAAGCTGCAGCACGCGACCCGCACCGGCCAGTACCGCATCTTCAAGGAGTACACCGAGAAGGTCGACAAGCAGTCCGAGCGCCTGGCTACGCTGCGTGGCCTGTTTAAGTTCAAGTCCAATCGCCCGTCGATCCCGATCGAGGAGGTCGAGCCGGTCAGCGAGATCGTGAAGCGCTTCGCCACCGGTGCGATGTCTTACGGCTCGATCTCCGCCGAGGCGCACGAGACCCTGGCGATCGCCATGAACCGCCTGAAGGGCATGTCCAACTCCGGTGAGGGCGGCGAGGATCCGGCCCGCTTCGAGCCGGAGCCGAACGGCGACTGGAAGCGCTCCGCCATCAAGCAGGTAGCCTCCGGCCGCTTCGGCGTGACCAGCCACTACCTGAACAACTGCACGGACATCCAGATCAAGATGGCCCAGGGTGCGAAGCCGGGCGAGGGCGGCCAGCTGCCACCGAGCAAGGTGTACCCCTGGATCGCCGAGGTGCGCGTGACCACCCCGGGCGTGGGCCTGATCTCCCCGCCGCCGCACCACGACATCTACTCCATCGAGGACCTGGCGCAGCTGATCCACGACCTGAAGAACGCCAACCCGGATGCCCGCATCCACGTCAAGCTCGTCGCCGAGCAGGGCGTGGGCACGGTCGCCGCCGGTGTGTCCAAGGCACACGCGGATGTGGTGCTGATCTCCGGTCACGATGGCGGCACCGGCGCCTCCCCGCTGACCTCGCTGAAGCACGCGGGTGGCCCGTGGGAGCTCGGCCTGGCCGAGACCCAGCAGACCCTGCTGATGAACGGCCTGCGCGACCGCATCACCGTGCAGTGTGACGGCCAGCTGAAGACCGGCCGCGACGTGATGGTGGCGGCCCTCCTGGGTGCTGAGGAATTCGGCTTCGCCACCGCCCCGCTGGTGGTCTCCGGCTGCATCATGATGCGCGTCTGCCACCTGGATACCTGCCCGGTGGGCGTGGCAACCCAGAACCCGGAGCTGCGCAAGCGCTACACGGGCCAGGCGGAGCACGTGGTGAACTTCTTCAAGTTCATCGCCGAAGAGGTCCGCGAATACCTCGCCGAACTGGGCTTCCGCACCCTGGAAGAGGCCGTGGGCCACTCCGAGTGCCTGACCGGCGGCGAGATGGAAGTCGAGCACAAGACCGCGGGCAAGCTGGACCTGGCGCCCATCTTCGCCCAGCCGGACAGCCCCTTCATGCACCAGGACCTGCACCGCACCAAGGAGCAGGACCACTCGCTGGACAAGGCGCTGGACAACCAGATCCGTTCTGATGCGCAAGACACGATCCGCCGCGCCGCTGCGGGCGAGGACGTCTCGATCGACCTCAGCTACCCGATCACCAACGTCAACCGCACCGTCGGCACGATGACCGGTTCGCTGATCTCCCGCGTTGCCGGCCGCGATGGCCTGCCGCAGGACACTGTGAACCTGCAGTTCACGGGCTCCGCAGGTAACTCCTTCGGTGCCTTTGCCGCCCACGGCATGACGCTCACCCTGAACGGTGATGCCAACGACTACGTGGGCAAGGGCCTGTCTGGCGGCCGCATTGTCATCCGCCCGGCCGATAACCACGGGGCGGAGGACACGACCAGCGACGTCATCGCCGGCAACGTGCTGGGCTTCGGTGGCGCACACGGCGAAATGTTCATCCGCGGCACCGTGGGCGAGCGCTTCTGCGTGCGTAACTCCGGCCTCACCGCCGTCGTCGAAGGCGTGGGCAACCACGGCTGTGAGTACATGACGGGTGGTCGCGTTATTGTCCTGGGCAAGATCGGCAACAACTTCGCAGCCGGCATGTCCGGCGGCATTGCTTACCTGGTGGATGACGGTAGTGGCGTCACCGATCGAATCAACACCGAGCTCGTCGACATCGAAAAGATCACTGACGAGGAAGAACTGCGCTGGGTCGAGCAGACGATCCAGACCCACCGCGACCTGACCGGATCTACCGTGGAGGTAAACGCCGCGGATCTGATCAAGGTCATGCCCCGCGACTACGCGCGCGTGCTCAAGACGATCGCACGGGCCGAAGCCGAAGGCTTGGACAACGACGGCATCGCCGCCGCAATCATGGAGGAAGTGAAGTAAATGGCTGATCCACGCGGATTTCTGAAGCACCGCCGCGAGTCGGCGGCACACCGACCCGTCCCGCTGCGCCTGCTGGATTGGAACGAGGTCTACGAGGACTTCTCCGACGACAAGGTGCAGACCCAGGCCAGCCGTTGCATGGACTGTGGCATCCCGTTCTGCCACGATGGCTGCCCGCTGGGCAACATCATCCCCGAGTGGAACGACC
This sequence comes from Corynebacterium sp. c24Ua_83, assembly GCF_039907245.1. Lineage (NCBI taxonomy): Bacteria > Bacillati > Actinomycetota > Actinomycetes > Mycobacteriales > Corynebacteriaceae > Corynebacterium > Corynebacterium sp. c24Ua_83. The sequence continues at coordinate 30,879 of NZ_JASBOI010000016.1, forward strand.
TGGTGCGCAAGGGCAACTGGCGCGAGGCCTACGACCGCCTGCACGCCACCAACAACTTCCCGGAGTTCACCGGCCGCCTGTGCCCCGCACCCTGCGAAGGCGCATGCGTGCTGGGCATCGGCGACGACCCGGTGAACATCAAGACCGTCGAGTACACCATCGTTGAGCACGCCTGGAAGGAAGGCTGGGTCAAGCCGATCAAGCCGAGCTTCAAGACCGGCCAGCGCGTGGCTGTCGTGGGCTCCGGCCCGGCCGGCCTGGCAGCCGCGCAGCAGCTGACCCGCGCGGGCCACGACGTCACCGTCTTCGAGCGCGCAGACCGCATCGGTGGCCTGATGCGCTACGGCGTGCCCGAGTACAAGATGGAAAAGAAGTGGATCGACCGCCGTCTGGAGCAGATGGAGGCCGAGGGCACGAAGTTCGTCGTCAACACCTCGCCGACCGGTGAGCAGCTGAAGGAGTTCGACGGCGTGATCGTCGCCATCGGCTCCACCGTGGGCCGCGATCTGCCCGTCGTGGGCCGCGACCTGAAGGGTGTCTACCAGGCGATGGAATACCTGCCGGAGGCCAACAAGGTTTGCGAGGGTGACCGCAAGGTATCCACCATCAACGCCAAGGGCAAGCGCGTGGTGATCATCGGCGGTGGCGATACCGGTACCGACTGCTTCGGCACCGCGCTGCGCCAGGGCGCCATCTCGGTTTCCCAGTTCGACATCACCCCGAAGCCGCCGAAGACCCGCGGTGCATCCACCCCGTGGCCGACCTACCCGCGCATCTGGCGTGTGGCGTCCGCCCACGAGGAGGGCGAGTACCGCGTGACCGGCAACGAGTCCGCCGACGAGATCGCCGCCCTGGGCCTGGCCGAGCGCCAGCCGGGCGACGAGCTGGGCATCCGCCGCTACTCCATCAACACGGTGGAGATCACCGGCGACGGCGAGAAGGTCACGGGCCTGAAGGGCGCCGAGTGCCGCTTCGGCGAGAACGGCCTGGAGAACATCCCGGAGTCCGACTTCGAGATGGATGCCGACCTGGTGCTGCTGGCGATGGGCTTCGTCTCCGTCGAGGAGACCCCGGTGGTGTGGGACCTGGGCCTGCAGATCGGCGAGCGTGGCCGCCTGGAGCGCGACGATACCTTCCGCGCCCAGCCCACCAACGCTGAGTTCGCGGACATTCCAGTGTTCGTCGCCGGCGACGCGGGTCGTGGCCAGTCCCTGATCGTGTGGGGCATCTCCGAGGGCCGTTCCGCCGCCGCGGAGCTGGACCGCGAGCTGATGGGCGAGACCGCTCTGCCGCGCCCGATTAACCCGACTGACGTGGCGATGCAGGCATGAGCCTAGCCGCTTACCTAGGGCTGCTCGGTGCCTGGGTGCTGGCCATTACGATGCCAGGCCCGGACACCGTGCAGCTCATTCGTTTGGGTGCCCGTTCGCGCCGCTCGGCGGTGTTCGCCGCGCTGGGAATTAGCACGGGCAATGTGTTGTGGCCGGTGGTCACGATGCTGGGCCTGGCCGCGTTGATCGCGGCCTTCCCGTGGATCCTGACGGTGTTGTACCTGTTCGGCGGCTGTTTCCTGATCTACATGGGCCAAGGCGCGTTTCGCTCCGGGTACGCGGATTGGCGCGCCCGGGCGGTCTTGCCCGCTGTTTCTTTTAATGACGCCACCAGCGCTCCAGCGGGTGACGGTGGAGCACAGGCAGCGGCGCGTGCACCGCTGGGGGACTTCGCCTCCTGGCGCCTGGGGCTGGTGACGAACCTCTCTAACCCCAAGGCGTTGCTGTTCTTCGGTTCGGTGTTCGCACAGTTCATCCCGGTGGACGTGTCCTTGCTGGACCGGCTGCTGGTACTGCTTTTGATGACTGTCGTGGGTGTGGCGTGGTTCTGCGGATTCGCCCTGGCGGTGGCCGCGGGAGCGGAGAAAATCCAGCGGCTCAACCCCTTCATCGAAATGGTGGCCGGGGTGATCTTTGTCGTGCTCGGCGCGTTCCTGGCCTTCGAGGGCGTGCAGATGCTGGTGGGTAGCTAAAGCCCGCTAGACTGAGGCGCATGGAGTTTCCAGAGGTCAGCATTCGTGATTCCGAAATCAAGCTGGGGCAGTTCATCAAACTGGCGAACCTGGTGGAGACCGGCGGGGAGGCCAAGGAGGCCATCGCCGCCGGGGTTGTGCAGGTCAACGGCGCGGTGGATACCCGCCGCGGCAAGGCGTTGCGCCCGGGTGACGAGGTGGCCCTGGTGGATGCGGACACCGGCGACGTGCTGGCAGGAGCCACGGTGGCTGGCGCGAGCGGCGCGGCGGGCGCTGAAGGTGTTGCGAATGGAGCGGAATCCGACGATGACCTCGGCGAGTTTTTCGACGAGTCTACTGCGGACGATGACTTCGATCCGCAAAAGTGGCGCAACGTCAGCCTGGAAGATGTCCGCGAGGATAACGCGATCTAGCGTCAGCTGAATGCCTGGCCGGTGGAGGCCAGGTGGCGTCAATAAGAAACAACAGATACACCCCAAGAACACAAGAAAGAGCAGTGGAGGAACCATGCCCGCAATGATCGCCCAGCCCGGAATGCCCGTATGGCTGGACCTGGCCAGCACCGACGCGGCCGGAGCGGAAAAATTCTACAGCGAGTTACTGGGCTGGGAGTTCGAGCAGGTCTCCGACGGCTACACCGTGGCGAAAAAGCAGGGCATGCCGGTGGCGGGCATCGCGCAGATCCCAGAGGGCAACCGGTCTGTGTGGGGAGTGCTGCTGTACACCCCGGACGTGCAGCAGGCGCACGACAAGGCCGTGCAGGCGGGGGCGAAGTCCGTGCTGGAGCCGCAGGATCTGGGGGACCGTGGCGACATGGCCGTCATCGTCGACCCGTCGGGGGCCACGGTCGGCCTGCGCAATCCCGCGGATGAGCATGCGTTGATCGCCGCAGGCGAGCCCGGAACTCCGGTGTGGTTCGAGCTGATGGTGGTGCAGAACTGGGATACGACGCTGGAGTTTTACCACGAGCTGGCGGGCTGGGATATTAAGGCCACAGGGGATGGCGCAGGGGATGATGAGTTCCGCTATGCCACCGGCGAGTTCGACGGCGCGGCAGTGGTTGGCCTGTGGGATACCTCCAAGCTGGAGGTGCCCGGGATGTGGACCGTTTACCTGGGCGTGGCGGACGTGGACGCCGCCATTGCCAGCACGCCGGAGCTGGGCGGAAAGGTGATTCGCCCGGCCTGGGAATCCGAGTTCGGCCGCATGGCCACCATCGAGGATCCGACGGGCGCGCTGGTGAACCTCTGCGGGATCGAGGAGTTCGTCCCCGACGAGGACGTGCACGAGCCGGACCTGCTGGCTCCGGAGAACTTCCAGGCGTTCTAGCGCGCCGGGTTGGCTCCGCCGCGCCGGGCAAGCCCAGCGGGCGCCGCTACCAGATGCAGACGCGCTCGTCCTCGGCCAGCCACATTCCGTCGCCCTCCGAGACGTCGAAGGCTTCGTAGAACTCCGCGATGTTGCTGGAGACCACGTTGCAGCGGAACTCCGCCGGCGAGTGCGGGTCGATGGAGGCGTACTGAGCCGCCATCTGCGGGCGGATCGCGGTCTGCCAGATCCGTGCCCAGCGCAGGAACACGCGCTGCAGGGCGGTGTACTCGGTTGTGTCCGGGTTGCCCTCGGCATCCACCAGCCCCTCGACCGGCAGCTTCTCGGCTGTCTCGAAGGTCTGCCCCTGGTCCGCCAGGTAGCGGCGCAGAGCCACGATGGCGATGCCCAATCCGCCCAGGTCACCGATGTTTTCACCCAGGGTGAAGCTGCCGTTAACAGTGTGCTCGGTGATCCCGCGCTGGCGCAGGCCCGTCGGCACCAGGCCGTCGTACTGGGCCACCAGCTTGTCGGTCAGCGCGGTGAAGGCCTCGCGGTCCTCCTCGGTCCACCAGGAGTTCAGGTTTCCGTCGCCGTCGTACTTCGACCCCTGGTCGTCAAAGCCGTGGCCAATCTCGTGGCCAATCACAGCGCCGATGGCGCCGAAGTTGCCGGCCATGTCCGCCGCCGGGTCGAAGAACGGCGTGCGCAGGATCGCCGCCGGGAAGGTGATGTCGTTCTTCACCGGGTTGTAGAACGCATTCACCGTCTGCGGGGTGGTGAACCAGGTCTCGTTGTCGCTGGGCTTGCCCAACTTGGAAACCTCGTAGTTGTGGTTGAAGCGGCTGGCCGCCCGCACGTTCGCCAGCAGGTCCGCGCCGGTGGCGCCGAACTCCAGGCCGTCGAAGTCGCGCCACTTATCCGGGTAGCCGATCTTCGCCTCGAACTTCTCCAGCTTCGCCAGCGCCTTCTCGCGCGTAGCGGGGGTCATCCAGGCTAGCTCGCTAATGCGCTCGCGGTAGGCGGCGATCAGGTAATCCACCAGCTCCAGCATCTTCTGCTTGTGCTCCGGCGGGAAGTGCTCGGCGACGAAATTCTTGCCGACTTCCTCGCCCACAGCACCTTCGACCAGAGCGACGCCGCGCTTCCACCGCGCCCGCTGCTCCGTAGCGCCGGACAGGGTGCGCCCGTAGAACTCCCAGTTCCGCAGGTTCACCTCCGTCGGCAGGTATGCCGCGCTGCTCAAGATCACCCGCCAGTAGGCCCAGAGCTTCCACTCGTCCAGGCCACTGACCTGCGGGCTATCGCCCTCTCCGGTGGCCATGGCCGCGACGTGCTCCAGGTAGCTGGGCTGGCACACCACGATCGTGCCCCCGCCCGCGCTCTGGGTATCCACGCCCGTGGCCGCCAGCCACTCGCGGAAGGGGAAGCCCGTCGGCAGATCCTCCACCTTCGTCGGGTTATATGTCTTCTCCGCATCGCGGCTGGCCACGTTGTCCCAGTGCCCGCGCGCCAGCTCGGTCTCGAAAGCGCAGATCGCATCCGCCGCGGCAGTAGCGCCCGCATCCGCATACTTCCCGGGCAGCTCCAGCTCGCTGACCAGCCCCAGCATGTCCTTTACGAACTCGCGGTAGGCCTCGCGGGTCGGCGCGTGCTGCTCCTCCCGGTAGTACGCCTCGTCCGGCAGACCGAGCCCGGTCTGCACCAGGTAGGCACGCTGAATGTCCTGGCTGGAATCCTTCTCGATCCAATACCCCGCAACACCACCGGTGCCCTCCATATCGAGCCTGCCGAGTACCTTGGCCAGGTCGCTGATCGAGGTGGCGTCACTAACAAGCCCCAAGGGCTCCCGCAGGCCGGCCAGACCCGCGGCGGCGATGCCCTGCACGTCCATAAAAGAGGAGTACAGGGCGCCCACGCGGCCGTTCGGCTCGTCGGTGGCGGCGGCCTCTACAATCTCGCGGACCTCCTGCTCGGCGAGGTCACGCAGCTGGTGAAAGGTGCCGTCGACGGGGCGATCGCTGGGGATCGTGTGGGTCGCCAGCCAGGTGCCGTTGACGTGCCGGTACAGGTCCTGTGCAGGCGAGGGCTGGGTGGCCTCGCCAGCTTGATTCTGCGGCGCGGCCTCGGAGATGTCGTCCGGGATATCTACAGCCTTTGTTTTTGCAGCGTTGTTTTCTACCATGCCCACCACCTTAGACACCGCCGCAGACAGGGTGTCCGGCACAGTGGTTAGGCTATGGCGTATGTTCCATCATCCCGCGCCACAGGGGCCGCAACATGGGCGGCCGGCTCGCCCATCACAGGGTCCGCCAGTCCGCCCAGCACAGCGACCGATGGCCCCGGTCCCGCCTGTGCCAGCCCGCCCCGCGCCACCCGCAAAGCCTGCCAAGCCCGCCCCACCGACCACATATCGCCCCGCGCCGACCAGTCCGCAGCGGAGCGGTGCCTACTCTGCCTATCTTTTAGGGACACTGTTGTTGCTGGTTGGGGGCGTTTTTATTGTGGACGCCACCCTGGAAGACGAGCCCCAATCCCTGACCGTCGCGGAAGGGATGGCGGACTCGGTTCTCACCTATTCCGAGTGGCCGCTGCGGTTTGCCTCCCTGGAGGAATGCCACGATTCACCCGGCCTGGGTCGCCCCGGAGTGATGGAATTGGATTGCGATGGAGAAAGCTACGGAGTGACCGGCCTATCGGGCGTGGACGTGAAAGGCGGCGAGGAACCCATCTCGCAGGCCGTGAACCGCGCCGTGCGTGCGATAGTTTTCCAGGACGGTGTGAACCTGCAGTCGATCGACGTGCTGGGCAAGATCTCGGAGGAAAACCGAGAGCTGCTAAAAAAGTCGCAGGTCAAGCAATTGCGCGTGACGGATACCTACAAGCTGGGGGAGAAACGATTCATGGCAGTCGCGTTTGTGCGGGCCCCGGATGCGGGTTCATCGGACGGCAGCGGGGAAGCCGGCGCCGCTGCGAACGATGGCACCGGCGGGGAGCCCAATAGCGAACTGGAGCACAGTCTCGAACCCGATGGCACGGCCCCGATAGTGGTGGTGCAGATGCCGGTGAAGTCGGCGTCAATCAGAAGGCAGTTAGAAGAGATCGACGAGTTCGTGCGCGGCGTCAGCTTGGAGGACAACGCAGAAAGCGCAGGTGAATCCGATGTTTAAGGTGCGCAACTACCGCGTGTTCGAGGTGCCACTCGAGTTTCACTTGAAGCATCCGCCCCAGCAACGGCCGAAACTGGGACTTTTCCGCGACGGCTGGCTGGCGGCGTACTGGCTGCTGGTGGTTCCGAGCCTCGTGATGTCCGGGTTTCTGCTAATTGGCAATAATCCTTCAACGGTTAGCCCAACGCTGACGCTGGTGCTGCTGATCGGTGCGTTGCACCTGGCGGGGGCGTTGCTGTGCGTGTGGGCGCTGCCGATATATAGGGGCACACCTAAGCGGCTGGCCGCGCTGGCGGTGCTGTGGGGTGGGGCGGCCTCCGTGGTGCTGGCGGCGGTGGTGATTCAGCCGCCGGTGGTGAGCACCGTAGACAAGCTGGGTTGGCACGGGCTGACGGCCAGCTTTGGAGGCGCCTACCCGGAGGAGATCGCTAAGGGTCTGGGCATCTGGCTCCTGCTGTGGATGGGGCGCGTTTGGTGGAACCGCCCGTGGCACGGCATTATCGCCGGATTGCTGGTGGGGCTGGGTTTCGAGGTCTTCGAGAACATGATGTACGCGATGATGCTGGCGGTGATGGATCCGGTGTCTGACATGCAAGGAGCCTTGTCGACGTACCTCGTGCGAGTGATCGCCGGACCTGCGAAGCACATGATGTTCAGCGCGCTGGTCGGCTATGGGATCGGCCTGGCGATGTTCGTGGGAGCGAAAGCGGGGCAGCCGCGCGGTGTCGCCTGGCGCCTGGGGGCCGTCGTGTTGTGGGGTGGCCTGGGCTTCTTGACGCACTTTGCGTGGAATATTCGCTGGCTAGATGTGTCGCCAGTGTTTCAGCTGCTGTGGATGGGCTTCGTCTGGGTGGCGCTGGCGGCGCTCGCAGTCTGGGCGATTGTGTGGACGAGTGTGGAGTTTCTGCGGTGGAAAAAGCGCGGTGTTTGCCCAGCTGTGACGATATATCAGCGAGTGTGACGAAAATCACATGAGGGCTTGAGCAGGGATTTCTCGGTCGATGGTTTCATGGGGTGAAAGATGTTCCCCATGGGGTTGATGTGAATAATGTGAAATCAGTGGTTTTTGGGTATGGTGTGATTCATGATTTCACTGCCATGGCGCCGCTCCACGCGCACGTCCGTACCGAAACGCCTCACCGCAACGGCACTCGCTGGCTCCGCTTTGACGGTTGCAGCGCTCGTCGCCACCGATGTCATTCCCGTCCCCTCGTGGGCGCTGAATGGCATCGACGTTGCCTCCCACCAGCACCCCGGTGGTGCAGCAATCGACTGGACTGCCGTGAAGCAGTCCGGCCAGTCCTTCGTCTTCGTCAAGGCGACCGAGGGCACGTCCTACACCAACCCGGCGTTCACCACGGACTCCGCAAAGGCTCAGCAAGCCGGCCTGGTTCCGGGTAGCTACCACTACGCCCGCCCGGGCAGCGGCAACCCGCGCGCCGAGGCTCGCCATTACGCCAGCGTTCTGGCCACCGGCGTGCAGCCCTCGCTGCCCCCGGTTCTGGACCTGGAGGAGCACGAGGGCCTGAACCCGACCCAGCTGCAGAATTGGGTCCGCGAGTGGATCGACGAGATTAAGGTCCAGACTGGCCGCGATCCGATCATCTACACCTACTACAGCTTCTGGATCCAGCGGATGGCCAATACCACTGAGTTCTCCGAGTACCCGCTGTGGCTGGCCTACTACCGCGACACTTTGCCGGATAAGATCCCGGGCGGTTGGGACCACGTCACCTTCTGGCAGTACTCCGGCTCCGGCCGCGTTAATGGTGTGCAGACCCAGGTGGACCTGAACAAGTACTACGGTGACGACGCTGCCCTGAACGCCCTGGCATCCGGCATGCCTGCGGATACCGCCGCAGGCCAGGCTTCCGAGGCGATGGACCCGATGCGTCCCGCCGTTGAAGGCGAAGCTGAGATCGCCAACAAGATTGAGCACGCCACCGGCGTGAACGTCCCGTTGGCCTCTGACTTTATGATGCAGTTGCTGGGCGTTATCGGCGGCCGTGTATCCCCGGAGGTTCTGCTAACCCAGGGGCAGAAGCAGCTGCAGGGCATGGATCCGGCACAGGTCGCAGGATCTGCTGGCGGACCGGATCAGGGCGCCCAGGCAACTGGTTCCGTGAAGGCGGCCCAGGAGGTTCTGACCGCCTACACCGCACTGTCCGGAGCGCTGAAGGAGTTCAACTCCGGTGGAAACAAGCTGCCGGTCGAGGCCATCCTGAGGCTGGTTCAGGGCTACACGCCGGGCGCTGGCGCCCAGGGCGGCACGGTGAACATCGGCCAGATCCTGAGCCTGCTGCAGCAGTTCGGTGGCATCTCCAACTGGAACGCTAAGCTGGAGAACGGCGAGGTCCAGCCTGACGCTAATGCCTTTGCTGAGCTGGCGGATGCCGCCAAGTCCGCGAACCCGGATGGCACCGCTCCGGCGGACGCTGCCGCCGCGCCGGCCGCTGACCAGGCTCCGGCCGCTCCGGTTCCGCCGGCAGCCCCGGCTCCCGCTACTAACTAAGCACATGGTGCCGCTGCTGGCACCGCAGCCTTGCAGCTAACTGAGCGCATTCAATCTGCGCGTTAGCGAGCTAGCGAGCAAACAGCTACAAGCAATGAAGCGTCGCCCTAACCGGGCGGCGCTTTTTGCATCCCTATCCCGCACTTGCGTTCCTACCCTGCTTTTGCATCCCTGTCTCGGTCGTGCATGCTCCACGGTCATCCATCCCTGTCTTGGCGAGCTAGAGCTGGGGAATGTCCCAAATCTTCCACTCTGTTTTTATAGCTATCTATTTCCGCAGGTCAGGGCTTCGCAGTTTTTTGCTGCAAAGGAGCTACTCCTCGAAGGTGGAAGATTTGGGACATCGTCCCTCTAGCGCAGGGTTCCTAGGGGGGCATGCATAAGTGCCAGAGCATGAAGGGGGACCAAGGCATGAAAAAGGCGGAGTGGATTTTCACCACCCCGCTCAGCCTTGTCCAGGGGCCAGCCGCCCCGAACCTAGTCCGAGAACTTCATCGGCCCGTTGTACCAGAGCCCAGAGCGCTTATCCGTCTCCGTATCCAGCTTCACCGGCTTCGGCTTATCGCCGTTCGCATTCGGGAACGGGGTCAGCTTATCCAGCACACCCCAGTCTCGCTGCCAGTCGTCCTGCAGGTAGGTCGGTATCTCCTCGGCCTGCGAGGTCATCTGCACCAGCCCGTAGGAGCCACCACCGGAGTAGTCCATCACCGGCGTGTGGTTGCTGCGGACGTCGTGGTCCGGCGAAATGCGGAACTCTGCTGCCTCGGCCACGCCCGCCCAGTGGTCGTACGGCTTCTGGCACGGGAACTGGAAAGCGATGGTCCAGTCCAGCAGCGTCGGCGCTTCGGAGCCCACGTAGTCGTTCAGTGACTCCATCTCTGGCACGCGCGGCGGTGTAATGGCAATCCACTGTGTGGGCGTCAGGTTCGGATCGTTCGCCACAATGCGTACCGAGTCCGCGTCCTCCGGAACTTCGTCCATCGGGATGCGCAGGTTACGCCACTCGGGCGCGTAGCCCGGATCCAGCGGAATCTGCTCGCCGAGCACCTCAAAGTCCTCAGCCTTCTTGGAACCACCGGACTTGCCGAACTGAACCTTGATCTCCTGGCCGTACTTGAAGACGCCGTCCATGTCGAAGTGTCCGACCTGCCCGGCCACGCTGAACACTAGCAGCGGCAGACCCTCGCGGTCCTCCGGCAGGCTGTACCAGCTGGTCGTGGTGTTCGCGGGTGTCTGCAGGCCCTCGGTGTACGAGCCGACCACTGGCACCTTGTTCGCGTCGATTCCGAACGGCAGCACGGCATAGGATCCGTTCACGCCCTTGGTGGCCTTCAGGCCGCCGGTGGTGCCGGATGCGTCGCCGCCGTCGTTGCCGTCATTGCTGCTCGTCTCTCCCTCGGACTTGTTCGTTGTCCTATCCTGTGACGCCGCATTCTGCGTGTCTCCCTGGTCAGAGGAAGCGTTCGTGTCGTCGGAGCCGGAATCCTCGCTACGGAACTGGTCGGAAGAGCCCACCGTGGCCTGGGAGTTGCCGGTGGACTTGGAGTCGATCTTGGCGGGGATGTTGTTCGGCTCGAAGCCGCGCCCCCCGCCGCTGGTCAGGGATTCCTTCAGGGAGCTGCCGTCGGCAGGCTGGAGGAAGGAGTCGTTGGTGTTGGTCTCCACCAGAACATCCGCAGCCTGGTTACAGGTCTGGCCCGTGAGAGCCATCACGTTGCCCTTGCCCACGGAGTAGGCGGGCCACTGGCTGACCATGCCCTTCGTCAGGGAGGCCAGGGTGAACACGACCGTGAAGGCCGTCAGCACGGCGATTGGCGCGGCCGTCAGGCCGCGGAACTGATGGAGCTTCTTAGTCTCGGCCCGCTCAAGATCTGCCACTTCCGATTCGGTGGTGGCACGGGCGCGTTTGGCGTCCGCAAGAAAGCCGACGATCACACCCCAGAAAAGAACCACGACAGATACAGCAAGCATCACGGTGCTAGCGGTGATACCAGAGAGCTGCACCGGCTTATCCCACCACGGCACACCGTAGGAGGACAGGTACCACCAACCGTTCGGGCCGGCGAGGGTGAAGGCGAACAGCATCAGGGTAGAGCCCAGGAACAGCAGTTGGTTGCGCCTGGTCTGCAGTGCGAAGCGCGAGGCGGCAACGGATGCTAGGGCCGTCAGCGCAGCACCGATACCCGCGAACACGCCGAAGTGGTGGGTCCACTTGGTGGGCGTGAACGTCATGAAGAACAGCGTGCCCAGAATGATCAGCAACAGGCGAGTGGACGGAGCCTTAGCAGTACCGGTGATGCGCCCGTTGCGCAGCATGGCAGCCACGACGATGCCAATGCAGAAGAACAGCATGACCATGGTGAAGCGGCGCGGGAAGCTGCCGTCGACGGTCTGCTCCATGAGGGCTTCGTAGCGACGGAACTCCTCGAACCACTGCATAGACGGGCCGATTTCTCCACGCAGCTTGATGGCCTCGGCGACGGTGCGCAGCGTCTGGTCTGCGAACACAGCCGTGAGGATCGCGGTGCCGGCGGCCAGGAACGGCGCGATCTGCGCCAGGATGGCCGCAATGACCGTCTTCTTCGGGGCACCCTTCGGCGCGCCCAACAGAGGCAGGCGGCGGGTGAGAATGCGGATCAGCGCGCCCAGGGAGGCCAGCAGGGCGGAGACGGCCATCAGGCCAGTCGGGCCCGCTCCCAGCGCCAGGGTGGCGATGATCGTGCCGACCGCGGCGGGCAGCAGGCGGTGGGTGGCGATGGCGCGTTCGAAGGAGACCCAAGCCAGCAGGGAGAGCACGGCGATGATCGGCTCCGGGCGCGTGCCGTTGTTGAAGGTCATCCAGAACAGCAGGAACGTTGCCGCCATGGTCCAGTGGGCGACTTGGCGCTGGTTGATCTTGGCGCCGAGGCGTGGCATGACCTCACGGGAAAGGAACAGCCACGTGACAATGCCCGCGATCAGAGAGGGCAGGCGCATCCAGATGGATGCGGAGGTGACCTGCGTCATCAGTGCCAGCAGGTCGTAGAACGGCGATCCGAAGGGGGATTCCGGTACGCCGAACCAGCGGTAGTAGTTGGCCATGTAGCCGGACTCGTGGGAGACCTTGGCCATGGTCAGCAAGTAGCCGTCATCCGAGGTGTTGGCACCGACAAAGTACCAGGCCAGCAGGATGAAGCCGACTACGCCGTCGAGAGGTCGGGGCTTCCACCAGTCGCGGTGGAACAGGCGGCGGGACGTAGTTCGCTTGTCGAGGATATCGATGCGGTACAGACAGTACAGGGCAATCGCGGTGGCGATGATGCCCACGAAGATGGCCAGGTACTTGATGGCCGACGGGGAAGAGGTGAAGCGCGAATCGACGGTGACGTGTGCCTGGAAGCCCGCGTCGATCGTGCTGTTGGAGTTCTTCTCCGTGTTCTTGATATCCGTGTAGATGCCGGTGAGAGCGGGGCGAACGTCGGCATCGATGGTGGAATCCAACGCGTAGTCCAGGTGCTTGTCTGCGTCCGGAACCCAGGCGCGGGTGGATTCGTAGTCGGAGGTGATGCGCAGCTGCGCGTCGTCCGGCAGCTTCCGCAGAGCGTCCTTATTAATGGACAGCGGGACGACGTTGCGCACGACCACGTCGAGGCTGTCGTCGGTGGAGCGGACGAACATGCCGCGCAGGGTGGCCTCTGTGGATTCTGGCGGGAGGGTGGACAGAATGTTTGTCGCACCGCTTTCCAGGTTGCGAACTTCCTGGATGGGAACCGTGATGTCTACGTCTTGGGGGACGTAGGAGATCAGGGGCGCCTGGACGGATGTGAGGTCATCGTCCTGAGGCCAGTTGAAAGAGGACTGTACCTGGTTTACAGGCAGGAAAGGCAAAGAAAGGAACATCACCATGCCGATGAGGCCGGAGATGATGGACGCTAACTTTAGTTTCCCTGTTGGCTGCTGAACTTTAGACACAACAGGTAATTGTAGGCCACGGTCGGGCTAACACAGAACTCAATTAGCCTATTCGCCGGGATTTCTGTTAATTCCTGTTACTTAGAGAGTCTTTTGTGACGCCACCTACAGTGTGCGCGGCGCCAGGGACCTGCTGGTGTGCGCAGCTCCGCTACCTAGCGTTGGATTGCTCAGCGCTGGGTGACTCAGCGCTGGCGCACCGCGATGACAAACGGCCCGACCTGGTGCAGATCCCAGCCTTCGGAGAACGCAGAGGCATCGAAGTGGATCGCGCGGAACCGTACATTCGGCTGGCTGGGGTAGATGTCATCTGCTACCAAGTAGGTAAATGTGCTGTCAGCGTCGTCGGCGCCGTCGCTGCTGCTATCGGTTGAATCCAACTGCCCGCGCATGAGTAGCGCGTCGGGTGCCTTCCACCCATATTCCTTTTCTGCGTTGTCCATCGCAGCCAGCAGGTCCTTGGGTTCCGCGATCTTGCTCCAGCCCTCGATCTCCTCGTTGCGGCGAGCGAAGTCACCCAACGGGTTGGCATAGTGCGAGGTAAAGGCCTGGTAGGCGTGGTACGGGTAGTAGGCCAAGAAGCTCTTCTCGTCCGTGAGCAGCACCTTTCCGGACCGGCCACCGAGCTCCTCGGAGAGGACCTCGTCTACCTGTGAATAGTACACGGCGGAATCGCCCGGAAGCTTGTCCGCGCGTTTTCCTTCGCCGTCAGTGTCGGTGTAGGCCGTGTCGATGTGGTTTTCGTGCTCGTGGGGGATCTGCGTCGCATAGTGAATGCCACATACGGCCATCACGATAGCCATCACGCGACTGATTAGTACGCCATTCACAGGCTTGCGGCCCGCTGCCGCCGTGAACTGCGGAACATACACCAGTCGCCAATCGGCGATGGCTAGCACGCCCGAAACGGCGAGGATAATGCTGATTGGCACAGCCATGCGGAAGCCCAGCAGCGTGGTGCCGAAGACCGTCATCAGTAGCGACAGGATCACCCATGCGTAGCAGACAAGTAGGCCGAGCGTCAGAGCGCGGACGTCGCCGTCTTTGCGCCGGAATACCATCCAGATCAGCGCAATGATGGAGAGGACGCCTATCGCCGCGGACTCGAAGAACGGGGTGGGCACCTGTGTGGCAACTTCCGGCAGGTAGTGCTGTGCGGTGCTGGTGGAGCCATGGGGCTGGGTGACTAGGCTCCACAGGTACGGCGCCCAGCCCAGCAGGGCAATGGCGATGGAGCCTGCGCCGATTGCCACCAGCCGGATCAGCGGCTTGATGCCGCGCTCCATAATCGCGCCAGCCACCGCTAGTACCACTACGGTCAGGGCGGATACGGCGGTGTACAGCGTATAGAGGTTTGCCGAAAGCCCCAGGTAGATGATGGATCCGACGAGCGCGGCGCGCCCTCCGTGGAGCGCGCGCCGGGCGAGGACGAACGCTGGCGCCATGCCCATGGCCACGATTGCCGCGTAGGGTTCGTCGCCGCCGGCCGTCAGGGTAACCGTCACGGTCACTAGTGCCAGTGCGCTGGCGATCGGCAGGGATCCGGAGATGCGCTGCCATACCGGCACCAGCATGCTGGCGGCCATGGCCATCGTGATGAGCGCCCAGGGCTGCATCGCCACCCAGCCGTCCAGGCCAAAGGTGCGGGCGAACAGTCCGCCGCTGAAGAACCACAGGCCGGGGTAGAAGGACGGCTGATCGATGTAGGCCATGTCCTCCCACCCCAGGTGGTCGGTCATGCGGGTGAGGAATTGCGTGCGAAACGCCTGGTCTACGCTGATTCCGCCGAGGTAAAGCTGGGTCGCCGCCAGCGGAATGCCCAGCGCTGCCAGCACCAGCACGGCCGGCGCTAGGTGCATGATCAACTGCAGTAGGATGGAGACCCACCCGCGCAGAGCTGGTCGCTGCGATCTTCGCGCCCCTAAGCTCTTGCCCTGCGCACCGGTGGCCTGCCCGCTGAGCATCCGGCTCGCCGGGTAGACCCACCAGTAGCAAGCCAGTCCGGTGACTACGACCAGGATGACTATTGCCGCTGTGGTCAGTCCGCGCAGCACGAAGCTATTGGTAAAAGCAGGGAAGTTCGTGTGCGCCATCAGGTACCACCCCAGGGTGGTTCCGGCGAATGCAAGCGCAGCGGTTACTACGAGGCGCACGAAAGTCTGGCGGATGGACAGCGCGTCCTTGGTGAAGGGGACCGTCCGATCAGCCTGCGTGGCGGAACTTGAGCTCATTGCTTCATTCTTGCACACGCCCCGGACAACCCCTGTCGTCCGAAGCCGTGTGCGGGTCGCGTCCGTCACGCCCCGCTCAGTCAGCGCAGCATGATTGCCCTAATCCCGGAGTGGAATCCGTCGCGCAGGCCTACGCGCTGCGTTTCGGAGAGCGTGTACTCGTGCAGAGTCTCGCAAGCAAACTGCAGCAGCGGCCGGTCGATCTCCGGAGGCAGCCCGCCGCCCGACAGCAGGTGGGCGTTGTCGCGCTGTTCCTCGTTCGCCACATTGTCGTACCACCACACCGCGTACTGCTGGCCAATGTCAGACGGGCTCTGCTCGCCCGCGGTCGCCCACACCTCGTTCGGCAGCGGCACGTAGCGGCTGCGCAGCTTGCGGTGGCGCGCCATCATGCCGGGGTTCGGGCGCGGCTTCGGCTTGGGTGCTTCTGTTTCTTGTTCTTCTGCTGTCTTATTTGGTGACGCCGTCGTGCCCGGCCCGGCCGCCGCAGCCGACGTGCTGGTCTCCGCCGGTGTGGGTTGTGCGCTGTCTGCATTCTGTGCAGTTTCGGCTGCCTCGACCGCCTCAGCTGCAGTTTCCGTGGCGGGTTGGGTTGCCGGAGTTGGGGTGACTTCTTGGTTCACGCTCGGATCGGTGGCGCCCCGGGAGGTGGCGGCAGGGCCGCTGCGCACAGGCTCCGGAATCTGAGGAGTGGTTGGAGCTTTGGGCTTGGGCGCATCCGCAGGTTTGGGTGCGTCCGCATTGCCGGCGGCGACACTCTCCTCGCCAGCGCTTTTCCCGGCGGCGGTGTCTCCGGGGGTAGAGCCCCCGGCAGCGCTTTCATCGGCAGGCCCATCCCCGGGAGCGTCGGCGGCGGTGAGTACGCACGGGCTCGAGTCCGCGGGCTCTTCCGCATCGCCCAGCGGCTTGTCCTCGGGCTGTTCGGGTTGTTCGCCAGTCGGCAGGGGGCCTTCCAGCACTTGCAAGCGCATGGTGTCGCGGAAGTCTTCGCGCGGATCCAAGATCGTGGTCGTATCGCAGGCGAAGCGCAGGGCGGAGGACATGGAATCCCAGCCGAAACCGTATAGATGCACGCGGATGCCTGCCGCGACGGCCTCTTCAACACCGGGCAGCATGTCGGCGTCACCAGAAACGAGCACGATGTCGGATACCTGGCGCTTCATCGCGGCGATAACGATGTCGGCGACGAGGCGCGTATCCACTGCCTTTTGGGTGCGGCGGTCGCCCCATTCGATCAGTTGACCGGCGCGTAGCTGCACGCCCGGCTCGCTGCGCAGGGAGCGCTGGTAGCGGTGGGGGCCGGAATCGGGGATGCCGTCGTACCAAAATTGCCGGTGAACGGGCTGTTTCAGCTGGTCCTGGATCATCTGGCCGAGGACTGCCACGACCTCCGGAAGGTCTATCTCTAACTGGGCGCGAGCCCCGGTGTCCCAGGAGTTATAAAAGCTTGCTAGCAGGTAAGACGTGTCGACATAGACCTGTGTGCGTTCCAACATTGTTCATTGCTCTTTTCGTTTCGTTCGTAACTAGTTCTTTTGGGTTCTTTCCCTCTAGCATGCCCGAAAACTTTGTTGTATGGTTATTTGCACAAGTAACTAACCAACTAACTAGGTGTGTTGAGAGTGCACTGAGGTACAGAGCGCACTGGGAACTTGTTAAGCAGCCCGCGGAAGGAGGTGCCCCATGAATGAATCGTCGACTCCGCTTTTTCAGCAGGTCGCAGACCTCATCGCGGACGCGATCGTGGATGGATCGCTTACTGAGGGCGAACGCGCGCCATCGACTAACGAACTCGCAGAATTTCACAGCATCAACCCCGCAACCGCCAGAAAAGGGTTGGCGCTACTTGTCGATCAGGGCGTGTTGGCCAAGAGACGTGGCGTGGGAATGTTCGTTGAACACGGCGCCCGCGAGCGAATCCTGGCCTTGCGTAAGGAGGCCTTCGCGGCCAGTTATTTGGTTCCCCTCGTCGACGAGGCCGCCAAGTTGGGCATGAATCGCAAACAGCTGAAAACCCTCATGGACAAAGTCGCAGAAAGTCGAGGACTCTACGAATGAACGTCACACAATCTTCCGTCGTAGCCTCAGGCGCCGCTCCCGACATTGAACTGCGCGACGTCAGGCGCAAGCTCGGCGCCACTCACGCCCTTGATAGCGCGACGGCGCACCTGCCAGGTGGCCGCGTCTATGGCCTGATCGGCCGCAACGGTGCAGGTAAGACGACTCTGTTGCGCACAATTTCCGGACAACTGCGCGCCCAGGGCGAAGTCCTTATTGGCGGTCAGCCGGTGTACGACAACACGGAAGTGCTGAACAGCTTGATACTGTCTGGCCCTGATGTGCCTTGGCCCGCGGATATTAAGGTCAAGCAGTTACTCAGTGTGGTCGCCGCCCGCTGGGAGACTTGGGATCAGCGCTATGCGGGCCAACTCTGCGAAGACTTCGAGGTCGATACGCGCAAACCGCTGTCTAAGCTCTCGCGCGGGCAAAAGTCCCTGGTCTCGATTGTTATTGGTCTGGCTGCCCAGTGTCCCGTCACCCTCCTCGACGAGCCCTACCTGGGCCTTGACGTGCAGAATCGCGAGCTGTTCTACAAGCATCTCTTGCAGGACGTGGAACGCAACCCGCGCACATTCATCATCTCGACCCACCACGTCGAAGACGCCGCCCGCATCCTCGACTCCGTCGTCCTCCTCGACAAGGGCCGCATTACGGGAGTCGGCACCCTCGACGCGATTACCGAACGCATCGCGATCCTCTCTGGTTCCGCCGCGGGAGTCGACGCCGCGCTCGGGGAGGTTGGGGCTGTGGGTTCTGTTCTTAATGACGCCACGTCCTCCGGCCTACGCCGGGTAGTCCTTGATACTCACGGGCTGGGGACCGATAGCGTGCAGGATCTCGCCACCCGTATTGAAGGCAGCGGAGTGCGCGTAACCAGCGCGGACCTGGAGAAGGCGGTGCTAGCGCTGACCGGAAGGGAGTTCTAGCCTTGGTGACCACCTATCGACCTCTGCCTTGGGGAACGCACTGGAAATTGGCCATGCGCCAGCTGCTTCCTAAAGCTGGGAACCTTGGTTTTAGCACCGTGTTCGTTCTGATGATCCTCTTCTTTGCCGTGGGTGGGGAGGAAATCAACGGGTTCAAGCTGGGGATATACCTACTGTTTGGCCTCTCGCTGGGGCTGCAGCCGATCACCACAGTGTGGGACAAAGCTCAGCTTCGAGCGCTGGGGATGAGCGTGGCGGATATGCGCCGAAACCTCCTGATAGTCATGCCAATTGCATCAGCAGTCGTCTGTGGAGCGATGCTTTTGGGCTACGTCCTTGCGCTAATTCTCAGTTGGCACATCCCGGCATTCTGGGTTGTCTTAGGATTCGTCTTCCTCGTGCATGTGGCCAGCATCATCAGGGCTCTGGCACGTGTCGGGGATAATAGCGAGGTCATCAAGGCCGCCAACAGGAACTCTAGCGATTCTGAAAAAGACGAGCTTGGCAAAGCGGATAAGGCCGCGTTGGTTGGATTGTTAAATACGGAGACGAGGTGGCGTCAACAAGAAAAGAAGGGCAACAACCCCACGGCGCTCAACTACCTTGCAGCCTGGCGGATCGACGGCTTCATGGCTTGGATGCACCTGGCTGGACTCATCGCGATAGTCGTCGGTGTGATCGGTTGGTTCGCCTCAGGGCTAACGGCTAGTGGGGCGATGTGGCTGTACCCGGCCGCGATGATTCTGCTGGTGGCTGCCTACTACCTCGGTGAGACGCTGAACTCGAGCTTGCGCAATTGGCTGGTGCTCTCCGGCGATCGCCGCAGCTGGTACGCAACGGCTATGGGGCGGCTTGCTTTGTGGATGCCGGGAGTGGGGCTGCTGGTGCTGATCGGAACGGCGGAGTTCGCGCTATTTAGTGCACTGTTCCCGGGGGGCGGCGATCTAGAACTGCACGTAAGCGGGAAGGGTCTGCTGATGACCCTGCTCGTTGCAGCGACAGTGGCAATGGCCTTTGGCTCGGTGGTAATCGTGAGCTTTTGGGTGAGCAACCGCTTCAGCGGATGGATGAGGTGGGTGGCCAGCCTGCTGGCCATCATGCTGATGTCTGCCGCGATGGCGGTGATCATCGTCTCGGTTCAAGAAATTGATGAGGCTGGAATCGACCTATTGGGGCCTGTTGGTGCAATCCTTGGAGCAGTGGGTGTGGTGACAGTGCTCGTATTCGCTGCGCTGCGATGGGGGATCGGGCGTTTCGATACGGCCCATGAATCAATCCAGGAGAATCTGGGTCTAGGATCTGATGCCTAGAACACTCTGCGGAAATGCCTTGTGGCCTGCGGGTTTGTGTTTGGTGTGGGGTGTGTGTACATTAATCCAAGTCAGCGCGACACGGCG
>NZ_JASBOI010000017.1:0-44259 GCF_039907245.1 Corynebacterium sp. c24Ua_83
TCGTCGCCGGCTCAAATTTTTCTCTTGCCTTGGGGCAGCAAGTGGGGGCTAGCTGTCGAACGTGTACAGCATCACGTGCGCGTGCTCGGCCTCGTCCACGCCCTTTTCGACGTATCCGATCTTCTCGTAGACGTGCTTCGCGCGGTCGTTGCCGAAGACGACGCACAGGCTTACGCCCGGCTTGCCGTCGGCCTTCGCCTGATCCAGCACTGCCTGCATCAGCTTCGTGCCCAGCCCCTTGCCCGTGTTGCCGGGCGCCATGGCGATCGCCACCTCAGGGTATTCTGCAGAAACGTAGCCGTAGCCGTGGTTTTCTTCCGTAGAGTCGAGCAGCCATGCTGCGCCGATGGACTCACCGTTTTCTTCGACGATGACGCCACCTTGTCCCTCAGTCCAGCCATCCACGTAGAAGACCGTGTCCTCGTCGAAGGTGTCCGAGTATTCCCTGTTCGGATCACCCCAGGTATCCGTCTCAGCGTTCATCTTGTGGATGAATGGGCGGTCGGCTTCGACCGCGCGACGGAAGGTGAACAGTTCAGGATTTTCTTTGTAAGAAGTCATAGGAGTAAGCGTAGCGAAAGCAACCCCCAGGGCGAAGCTGCTCCGGTGAGGCGCTTGCCCTGGGGGTTGGGGTGAACAGGCTGGTGAACCCTGGTGCTGTTGAACCCTAGCGCTGTTGAATCCTAGTAGATGTAGATCCGGTCGCCGACGTTCAGCGCGTTGAAGAAGTTCTTGGCGTGCGGGGAAGCCAGGTGGATGCAGCCGTGGGACATCACGTTCGGATCACCCTGGTGGAAGGCGTGGCCGTTGTTGGTGAAGTACACGGAGTAGGGCATCGGGGCGTTGCCGTAGGTGCGGGAAACCTCGTTCTTCACCTTGCGGGTGATCACGTGCCAGCCCTTCGGGGTCTCGTAGCCACGCTTGCCGCTGGAGATCTTCACCGGGCCATAGCTGGTCTTCCCACCGCGCTGCAGCCAAGCAGTCTGGTTGCGCAGGTTAACGCAACCGCGAGCCTGAGCCGGGCACTGAGTGTTGCGCGGAGCGGGACGGTGCTTCGGAGCCGGGCGCGGGGCGGGCTTGTTGGCGCGCTCGCGGGCGGCCAAGGCGCCTGGGGCGAAGAAGTTAGCGGCATCGTCGGCTGCACGGTTGATCTGGCCACGGACGGGCTCTGGCAGACCGCGGGTGCTGTTGTGGACGTTATCGCGGGCGCCCAGAACGAAGTTGTTGATGTCCTGCTGGGAGGAGCCCAGAGGAGCGGCAGATGCGGCGCCGGTGCCCAGGGAGGCAGCCATCATGGTTGCGACACCGGCAGCGGCGAGGCGGCGGCGGAGGGAGCGAGAGTTGGATTTCGTCATGGGGATAGCTTATCGGGTCGCATGAAGAATACGTGCACTGAATCACGAGTTAATTCCTAGATTCTCTCCAGAACCACTGCAGTTTTCGAGGGCAATGAAGTTGGCGCGGTAGCTGGCGCGTGGAGGCAGGAAGACAGTTCCGAGAGTTTTCCGCGTTGGTATGCCGTGGTGGCATGCCGTGGTGGGAAACCGCTACAGGGTTCACAGGAAACATCCAGCTATCATGCAGATAGACGCTAATTCTCTGCAGCACAATGAGGTGCATGACAATGCCTAACACCCAGCCGGTGAAGGTTCTCGTCGTCGACGACGAGGCCAATATTTCTGACCTCCTCAAGGTAAGCCTGAAATTTCAGGGGTTTGATGTGGAAACGGCCGACAACGGCCAAGACGCACTGGCGCTGGCGGAAACCTACCAACCGGATGCCTTCATTCTGGACGTCATGATGCCCGGCATGGATGGCTTCACCCTCCTCAACAAGCTCCGCGCCGCAGGCCACGATGCCCCGGCGCTCTTCCTCACCGCAAAGGACGGTGTGGAGGACCGAATCCACGGTCTGACCATCGGCGCCGATGACTATGTGACCAAGCCGTTCAGCTTGGAAGAGGTTATTACCCGTCTGCGCGTGATCCTGCGCCGTGTGTCCTCCGAGGAAGAGCAGGAGTCCAGCCTGATCACCTACGAGGACATCACTTTGGACGACGACATGCATGAGGTCACGAAGGCCGGCGAGATCGTCGACCTATCGCCCACGGAGTTCAAGCTGCTGCGCTACCTGCTGGTCAACGCGGAGGTTGTGCTGAGCAAGGCCAAGATCCTGGATCACGTGTGGAACTACGACTTCGGCGGCGACGGCAACGTCGTCGAGTCCTATGTTTCCTACCTGCGCCGCAAGATCGACAAGGAAGAGCCCCACCTCATCCAGACCGTCCGCGGTGTGGGCTACGTGTTGCGTAAGCCCCGCACCTAAAACCTGATTCCCATGTCCAACGCTGATAACACCGGCGCGCCCGAGTCTGCTGTGTCTGCTGTAGGCTCCGCCGTCCCCGTCCGCTCCGGTCATCCTGGGCATTTCCTGTCTCACTATCCGCTGCGCATCTCCCTGGTCGTGGTGATCGCGGTGCTGGT
The DNA here is from genome assembly GCF_039907245.1 of Corynebacterium sp. c24Ua_83. Taxonomy (NCBI): domain Bacteria; kingdom Bacillati; phylum Actinomycetota; class Actinomycetes; order Mycobacteriales; family Corynebacteriaceae; genus Corynebacterium; species Corynebacterium sp. c24Ua_83. The sequence continues at coordinate 2,485 of NZ_JASBOI010000017.1, forward strand.
CGCAATGGGGCTAACGGTTTCCGGTGTTTCCGTGACGACCACCCTGCAGCGTTTCCTCATTCAAAGGGTTGATGAGCAGCTAGATCAGGCGACAAACGGTTGGGCTCACCGGTCCGGCCTCGCCGACGGCAATTCCGAGGATCAGAGTGCGCCGAGCGGGAGCGGGAGCGACAGCAGCGCTCTGGGGCTGGAAGGTTTCGGTGTACTGAACCTCCCGCAGCCGCCGAATCCCGTCACCGGTGTTACCCGCCCACCCAGCGACTTCTACATTCTGGTGGTCGACGACCAGGTCTCCTATGAGTACTTCAACTCCCCGTTGAAGGCCCGCCCCGAGATCCGCGGCCTGGGGCAGCCCACCATGCCCGTGACCGTCGGCTCGCGCGAGGACTCCGGCACGCACATCAGCTGGCGTGCTACCAGCTTCCGCAATGACGACGGCACCATCACGATCGTCGCTTTGCCTTTGGCCGAAGAAGAGCACATTATCTCCCGCCTCGTGCTGTTGCAGGCAGTGATCGGCCTGACGGTCGTCGCGTTCGTCATCCTGGCATCGATGTATCTGGTGCGCCGCGCTTTGCGTCCACTGAACGAGGTGGAACTGACGGCGTCAAAAATTTCGAACGGTGACCTCGGGCAGCGCGTGCCGAATTGGCGGCCCAACACAGAGGTCGGGCGGCTTTCGCAGGCGCTCAACAAGATGCTCGCGCAGATCCAAGCGGCGTTCGTGGCCATTGGCGCTTCGGAAAGGCAGGCACGTCGCTCCGAGGCATCGATGCGCCGCTTCATCGGGGATGCTTCGCACGAGCTGCGCACGCCGTTGACGTCGGTGCGCGGCTACGCGGAGCTGTACCAATCGGGTGCTACTGATGACGCCCCCATGGTCATCGACCGTATTTCTGAAGAGGCTGGCCGCATGAGTCTGCTGGTCGAAGACCTCCTCGCGCTGGTCCGCATGGACGAAGGCCGACCGCTGGCGAAGAACCGCGTGGACATGCTGGAACTGGTGCTGGAAACCGCGGAGTCGGCGCGCGCGGGATTCCCGAACCGCACGGTGCAGGTCGTCAACGAAACCGGGGATGTGCCGATCGTCATCGGCGACGTGAACCGCCTGCACCAGGTGCTGGGCAACCTAGTGACCAATGCGTTGCGGCACGCGGGCGAAGACGCTGAGGTGAAGCTGCGCCTGGATAAGCGCGACGGCAACGTGATCGTGGATGTGGAGGACAACGGCCAGGGCATCCCGGCTGAAGACGTGCCACACCTGTTTGAAAGGTTCTACCGCCCGGATGTTTCGCGCTCCCGAGCTTCCGGTGGCTCGGGGCTGGGGCTGTCGATCGTCAAGGGGCTGGTGGAGGTCCACGGCGGCACGGTCACCGTGGACAGTGAAGAAGGCAAGGGCACGCGCTTCCGGATCGAGTTGCCCGAAGCACCCGAGGCGGAATAGCGCCCCGCGGGGCATGTGAGGCCGCCCCGCCTACGCTTCTGTATCGCCTTCCTCCAAGCCGTCGAGGAGCGCCAGGTGGACGATGTCCTGCACGTCCGGGTTCGTCGGCAGCTCCTCGTGCTTGCACTTGGACACGCCCAAGTCCTGCAGGAAATAGTTCGTGATGATGGCCTCGCCCGTGTCGTTTGAATGGCCGTCCTCGAGCTGGAAGGTGGTGTGGTCACTGGGGATGGTGGGCTGTCGGTCACCCAAGAAAGCGTTTTCGTGAGGCACCACGGTGGCATCGTTGCGGGTGGCGTAGCAGGTGTAGCGAATGTGGTTGCGGGTTTCGGGGGAGGCCGCCAGGGTTTCCATCAGCGGCGAACCGATGACCTGCTGCATGCCCGCCGCGCCGAAGACCCGGCGAATGGTGGCGGCCGCCACGCGCTGGCTCATGTCCGTGGTAAACATGCCGCCCAGCATGCCCATGAGTGTGGTGCCCTGGTGCGGAGCGCCAAGCGTGATGAGGTGGTGGACGTAATCCTCGCCGCCGAGCTCGTTGATCCAATAGCGCGCCAGCAGCCCACCCTGGGAATGCCCCACGATGTCCACCGCCTCCGCGCCCGTGGCGGCCAGCACCTGCTCGATGTAGGCACCGATGTCCTGGGCGGAGGTTGGAATATCCTGCGTTCCGTGCACGCCATAGTCCGGGCTGAACACCACAAAGTCGTCTTCCCGCAGGCGCAGAACCAGGTTCTGCCACACATTCTTCGAGCTGATCGTCCCGTGGATCAGGATTACCGGGTACGGGCGGTCGATAGTGGGGCGGGCTTGCCAGAGGTCGTCCGCGTAACCGGGGGAGACTTGGCGGGCGCCCAGCGGCGGGTCGGGGATGGCACCGCGGAGCTGCGGTAGCTGCGGGCGGGTCATGCGCCCCGGAATGTCCCAAAGGAAGCGCCCGGTGTTGGAAAGACCGCTGGCCATGCCGCTGCCAAGGCGGCTTAGCCAGCTGCGGATATCAGGGTCGGGGCCGATGACGTCGCCCGCGTTGGCGGGGTCGTAGTCATCGTCCGAAGAGCCACTGCGATAGTTGCCGTAGCCGTCGTAGCTATCGAAGCTATCGGGGTCCTTGAAGCTCTCTGCCACGGCTGCACTCGCCGGGGGATCGACCTCGGCTAGTTCCTCTAGGTCGAGTTCTGGGTCGAGCTCTGGGGAGACCTCTGGGTCAACCACGTTGTCGTTGTTGTCGTTTTCCACTGGTTATCCACCGCAATGACAATGAAACGAAAGAAGGGGGCTGTGCTCTAAACTTTCAAGCCTTTAAGCGGAAGGGATCTTCGCCTCGTCTACGCCCTGAGCCTGCAGCGCTTGGCGGATCTTGGCCGCCGACTCATCCATCTTCTCTGGATCCGTCTCGTCCATCCGCATCACGTTCTGCAGGCTGTAGCCGGACATGTCGGAAGCCGGGAAAATGTGGATGTGGGCGTGTGGCACCTCGAATCCAGCGATCAGGTAGCCGGCGCGGGGGGCGTCAAAAGCCTCGACGATGGCCTTGCCCACCAGCTGCGCGACCTCGTTGCAGTGAGCCCACGTTGTCGCATCCATATCGGTCCAGCGGTCGACCTCCTCGATCGGTACGACCAGCGTGTGGCCGTATGCCGCGGGTTCGATGGTCAAAAACGCCGCCGCGGTTTCGTCGCGGTAGACGATGCGACCGGGAATCTCACCGTTCAGGATTTTCGTGAATACCGTAGCCATGCTGCCGATGTTAGCGCGTTAAACGTATCTGGTGGCGGGGGTTAGCTTCGCTAGACTGGGGAACCATGCGCATTCTTGTTATCGGCAGCGGTGCCCGCGAGCACGCACTGGCTTATTCTTTGTCCCTGGATCCCTCCGTCGAACAGGTCCACGTCAGCCCGGGTAACGCCGGCATGACGGCCGTGGCCACCCTGCACCCGGACGGCGATCCGGTGGCCCTGGCCCGCGAGATCGAGGCGGATCTGGTTGTTATCGGCCCCGAGATCCCGCTGGTCGCCGGGGCTGCCGACGAGCTGCGAGCGGCGGGCTTCGCCGTATTCGGCCCCTCGGCCGCCGCCGCACAGATCGAGGGCTCGAAGGCCTTTGCGAAGGACATCATGGCCAAGGCGCAGGTCCGTACCGCCGATGCCGTCGCTGTCCCTGTCGGGTCTAGCGATTCTTTTATTGACGCCACCCTCGACAAGTTCGGCCCAACTTACGTTGTCAAGGACGATGGACTGGCCGGCGGAAAGGGTGTGGTGGTCACGGCCGACCGTGCGGAGGCTCTGGAGCACATCCACGCCGTGCACGCAGGCGGCAACCCGGTGCTGCTGGAGAGCTTCCTGGATGGCCCGGAGGTTTCCCTGTTCTGCCTGGTGGATGGCGAGACCGTGGTGCCGCTGCTGCCCGCGCAGGACTTCAAGCGAGTGGGGGACAACGACGAAGGCCCAAACACCGGCGGCATGGGCGCCTACACCCCGCTGCCGTGGCTGCCGGCGGATGGCGTGCAGCGCATCGTGACCGAGGTTGTGGAGCCGGTGGCCAAGCAGATGGTCGCCGAGGGCGTGCCTTTCAACGGCCTGCTGTACGCAGGTCTGGCCTGGGGTAGCGAAGGTCCGGCTGTGGTGGAATTCAACTGCCGCTTCGGCGACCCGGAGACTCAGCCCGTGCTGCGTCAGCTGAAGACCCCGCTGGGTGGGGTGCTGAATGCTGTGGCGACCGGCACCCTGGACCAGCTTCCGCCGCTGGAGTGGGAGGACGGTTACGCGCTGACTGTCGTGCTAGCCGCCGAGAACTACCCGGCCAGCCCGGTTACCGGCAAGCCGATTGTCGGCGCGGAGCCGGGCAACGAATCCCGCGGCATTTTGGCCGCGGGCGTGGCGGAACAGAATGGTCAGCTGGTGAGCTCCGGCGGCCGCGTGCTGAACGTCATCGGCACCGGCGCCACCCTGGCAGAGGCACGCAAGCAGGCCTATGAGACCCTGCAGGGCATCCAGCTGGAAGGTTCGCACTACCGCTCCGACATCGCCCTTTCCGCAGTTGAAGGCCGCATTTCCATCTAGCGCCCGGGATGTTGTGAGAAAAACTCGCGCATAAGGGTTTCGCACTGGGGGCAATAGGTTTAATGTAACCACTTGTGATTGCACACCCAGGCGAAAATCGCCGGCGGGGCTGGCAAGGCTTCAGCCCCGCGCAGCTGGTCTCCGTCAGTTTCCTGCTGCTTATCCTCGCAGGCACGGCGCTGTTGCTGTTGCCCATATCCCGCAGCGGACCGGAGAGCCCGGAGTTCACCACCGCTCTTTTCACCGCCACTTCGGCCACTTGCTTGACCGGTCTCACCGTCGTGGATACCGCGACCTACTGGTCCCATTTCGGGCAGGTCGTCATCATGCTGCTCATCCAGGTCGGAGGTCTCGGCATCATGACACTCGCCACTGTGGTGAGTTATGTTTTGGCTGGACAGATGGGCGTCAAAGGCCGCCTGCGCGCCGCCGCGGAACAACGCGGAAGAAGCCTGGGCGAAATCCGCACCATCATCTTCGGCACCATCGGCTTTTCCCTGGCCACTGAGCTGGTGATAGCCATTGTGCTGACCTTCCGCTTTGCCTCTGGCTATGGATACGGCTTCTTGCCGGCAGTGTGGGAGGGTACGTTCCACGCGATCTCCGCGTTCAACAACGCTGGCTTCGGCCTGCGCTCCGACAACCTGATGCCCTACGTCAACGACGCGGGCATCATCCTGCCCATCGCCGTCGGCATCGTCATAGGCGGCCTGGGTTTCCCCGTGCTGCTGGAACTGCGGGCGCGGTGGCGTTCGAAGGTGAAGCGCCCGCCATCGCTGACTTTGATCTTCACGCTCACCGGCACCGCAATCCTGCTGGTGGTGGGTACGGTCGGCTTCGCGCTGATGGAGTGGACCAACGCCCTGCGCGACCTCACACCGCTATCGGCGCTGCAGGCGGCGTTCTTCCACTCTGTTTCCTCCCGCACGGCCGGCTTCAACTCAGTGGATCTGACGGAGCTGCGCCCGTCCTCGCTGATGCTGACGGACTTTCTGATGTTCATCGGCGGCGGCTCGGGCGGCACCGCGGGTGGCGTGAAGGTGACGACCGCTGCGGTGCTGGTGGCCGTGTTGATCGCGGAGGTGCGTGGCGACGAGCAGCTGCTGGTCGCCGGTCGGCGAATTCCGAGCCGCATCGTCCGCCAGGCGATGGCGGTATTCATGATGGCCTTCCTGGTGGTCGGAGTATCCATCATGGCGCTGCAACTTTTGCTGCCGCAGTACGATTCCCATCAAATCACCTTCGAGACCATCTCCGCTTTCGCCACCGTGGGCCTGACCACCGGCATCACCCCGGAGCTGCCGGACTTCGCCCGCATATGGCTGGTCGTGCTGATGTACCTCGGACGCATCGGTCCCATCACCGTGGTCGCGGCTCTGGCCGCCCGCACTAACCAACGCCTCTATTCCTACCCAGTAGAAAGGCCGTTCATTGGCTAAGTTCTTTTCCCGCCCTGCTAACCCTCCCGTCGTCATCATCGGCCTGGGCCGCTTCGGCATGGCCCTCGGCGAAGAACTCGTGCAGTCCGGCGTGGAGGTGCTGGGCATCGACGTAGACGAAGCTGTGGTGACGAAAGCCGCCCCGCTGTTGACGCACGCGGTCATCGCCGAAACCACCGATCAGGATGCGCTGCGCCAGCTCGGGGTGCAGGATGCCCACCGTGTTGTAATCGGCATCGGTTCAGACATGGGGGCGTCACTACTTACAGCTTCCGCCGTGATGGACCTAGGGGTGCCCAACGTCTGGGCGAAGGCAGACAACCAGCAACACGCGAAGATCCTTACGCAGATCGGCGTGCACCACGTCGTGCGCCCTGAAAGGGATACCGGGCGGCGCGTGGCGCACCTGATCGCAGGCCACGTGCAGGAGTACATCGAGTTCGACCGCGACTTTGCGATGGCCAAGCTGGCGCCGCCACTGCACATGCACGGTCGCAAGGTGGAGGAGACACCGCAGGGGATCGCCATCGTCGCGGTGCGTTCGGCCGATGGGCACTTTTCTACTCCGCCGGCGGGGTATGTGATTCGCTCCGGCGACCTGGTGATTGCCGCGGGGCGCATCAAGGACCTGGATAAGTTTGCGGATTCCTAAAAGCCAGCGGTACGCATAAACTCGGGGACGTGCCTGCTAAGAAAAATATTTCCAACGTCCTTGCCAACCGCTACGCCTCCCCGGAGATGACCGCCATTTGGTCCCCGGAGGACAAGATCATTATGGAGCGCAAGCTCTGGATCTCCGTCATGAAGGCTCAAGCCGACCTCGGGGTCGATGTCCCGGCCGAGGCTATCGAGGCCTACCAGAAGGTCATCGAGAACGTAGACCTTGCATCCATCGCCGAGCGCGAAAAGGTCACCCGCCACGACGTGAAGGCCCGCATCGAGGAGTTCAACGCGCTGGCCGGCCAGGAGCACATCCACAAGGGCATGACCTCCCGCGACCTGACGGAGAATGTGGAGCAGCTGCAGATCTTCAGCTCCCTGCAGCTGGCCCGCGACAAGGCTGTCGCCGTGCTCGCGCGCATTGGCCGCCGTGCGGCGGAGAACCAGTCGCTGGTGATGGCCGGGCGCTCTCACAACGTGGCCGCCCAGGCAACGACCTTGGGCAAGCGCTTCGCCTCCGCCGCCGATGAGCTACTGGTAGGGCTGGAGCGCATCGAGGACCTGCTGGGGCGCTACCCGCTGCGTGGCATTAAGGGGCCGATGGGAACCAGCCAGGACATGCTGGACCTGGTCGGCGGCGACGAGTCCAAGCTGGCGGCACTGGAAAGCACCATCGCCGAGAACCTTGGCTTCTCCCGCGTATTCGATTCCGTCGGCCAGGTTTACCCGCGCAGCCTGGACATGGACGCGCTGAGCGCCCTGGCGCAGATCGGCGCCGCCCTGTCCTCGCTGTCGATGACGATTCGCCTGATGGCGGGCAACGAGACCGTCACGGAGGGCTTCAAGGAAGGCCAGGTCGGTTCCTCCGCCATGCCGCACAAGATGAACGCCCGCTCCTGCGAGCGCGTGGGCGGCATGCAGGTCCTGCTGCGCGGCTACCTGACCATGGCCGCCGACCTGGCCGGTGCGCAATGGAACGAGGGCGACGTGTTCTGCTCTGTGGTTCGTCGCGTGGCTCTTCCGGACGCCTTCTTCACCTTCGACGGCATGTGTGAGACCTTCCTGACCGTCCTGGACGAGTTCGGAGTCTTCCCGGCAATGATCGACCGGGAGCTCGAGCGCTACCTGCCGTTCCTGGCCACCACGCGCATCCTGATGGCAGCCGTGCGCGCCGGGGTAGGCCGCGAGACGGCCCACGAGTTGATCAAGGAGCACGCCGTGGCGGTGGCGCTGAACATGCGCGAGAACGGTGGCGACCAGGATCTGGTGCAGCGCCTCGCCGGCGACGACCGCTTCCCGCTGGACGAACCGCAGCTGGAGGAGGCTCTGGCGGATCGCCACGCATTCATCGGCGCGGCCGAGTCCCAGGTGTCCCGCGTTCTGGCGCGCATCGAGGAAGTTAAGAACCGCCACCCGGAGGCCGCTGCCTACACGCCGGGCGAGATTCTGTAGCTGCGGAAACGCCGAAGATTCGCACAGTTCCGGCCACAAATAGTCAAATGCCTGGTACAGGGCTACACTGTCTACTCATGCGTCCAGAACTGTGCGAGTACGAGCACCATTCCGCAGGTAAAGTGCGGGAGATCTACGAAGTCGACGAGGACAACCTGCTGATGGTTGTCAGTGACCGGATCAGTGCTTACGACTACGTCCTTGATACTGAGATCCCAGACAAGGGTCGGGTGCTCACTGCCGTGAGCGCTTTTTTCTTTGACGAGATCGATTTCCCCAACCACCTGGCCGGTGCGTTGGATGACGAGCGGATCCCCGAGTACGTCCTCGGCCGCGCCATGCTGTGCAAGAAGCTGGATATGATCCCCTTCGAGTGCGTGGCCCGCGGTTACCTGACCGGCTCTGGCCTGAAGGAGTACCAGGAAACCGGCAGCGTGTGCGGTGTGGAGCTGCCCGAAGGGCTCGTGGAGGCCTCCCGCCTGCCGGAGCCGATTTTCACCCCGGCCACTAAGGCCGAGCTGGGTGACCACGACGAGAATGTGAGCTTCGACGTGGTCGTTGAGGCTTTGGGGGAGGAGCGCGCTACCGAGCTGCGCGAGGCGACCCTTTCGATCTACAAGAAGGCCGCCGCCATTGCCGAGGAGCGCGGCCTGATCCTCGCCGATACCAAGTTCGAGTTCGGCTTGGATGCCGACGGCACCCTGGTGCTGGCCGATGAGGTTCTGACACCGGACTCCTCCCGCTACTGGCCCGCCGAGGGCTACGAGGAGGGCAAGGTGCAGCCCAGCTTCGATAAGCAGTACGTGCGCAACTGGCTGACCGGTCCGAAGTCCGGCTGGGACAAGTCCGAGGGCACGCCCCCGCCGCCACTGCCGGGCTCCGTGGTGGAGGCCACCCGCTCGCGCTACATCGAGGCCTACGAGAAGCTATCCGGCAAGCGCTTCTCCGACTGGATCGGCCAGTGCGTCTAGGCGACTGCAGCCCCAACCAATTCGGCTCCCAGTAGTCCTGTCTGAGTAGCATGGCGCGTATGCCTAATAACGACGCGCCCCAGAAAGCTAATAACCCGATCGCGGCCCCGCCGATCGCCAAGCAGGTGCCGCACACCCGCACCTTCCACGGCCGCGAGTTCGTCGACAACTACGAGTGGTTGCGTGACAAGGAAAATGCGGAAGTCCGCCAGCACCTAGAGGCGGAAAACGCCTGGACCCTCCAGCAGACGGAGCACCTCAAGCCCCTGCAGGATCGCCTGTTCGAGGAAGTTAAGGCGAGGGTGCAGGAGACGGACATGTCCCTGCCCGTGCGTTCCGAGGGCTGGTGGTACTTCTCCCGCACTGAGGAAGGCAAGAGCTACGGCACCATGTGCCGCGTTCCCATCGCCGACGAAAACGACTGGACCCCGCCGACGATTGAGCCCGGCATCCCCGCGCCGGGCGAGGAGACTTTCCTGAACTGCAACGCCCTAGCCGAGGGCAAGGAGTTCTTTAGCCTGGGCGCGGCCAGCGTGACCCAGGACGGCACGCGCCTGGCTTACTCGGTGGACGAGACCGGCTCCGAGCGCTTCACCCTGCGCATCCGCGACCTCACCACGGGGGAGGACCTGGAAGACGAGATCGAGGATGTCTTCTACGGCGCCACCTGGGTAGGCAGGGATACCGTGTACTACCAGCGCGTGGATGAAGCGTGGCGACCGCACGAGATCTGGCGCCACACAGTCGGTGAGGGCGTCGATAAAGACGAGCTGGTGTACCGCGAAGACGACGAACGATTCTGGACGGGCGTGGCAACCACCCGCTCCGAGCGCTACCTGCTGGTCCACACGGGCTCGAAGGTGACCAGCGAGGTGTGGTACCTCGACCTGGAGGATCCGAATGCCGAGCTGACCTGCGTGATCCCGCGCGAAGCCGACGTGGAGTACGGAGTGGATCACGCAGTTGTGGGCGGCCAGGACATGTGGCTGGTGCTGCATAACAAGACCGGTGCGAACAGCGAGCTCGGCTACCACCCAACCGGCCAGATTGCCGCGTGGGACGACGTGCAGGCGCTTGTGCCGCACCGCGAGGACGCGCGCCTGGAGGGCGTGGATGTCTTCAGCGACCACATTGTCCTCGAAGCTCGGGAGAATGCGCTGGAGACCAGCTACATCATGAAGCTTGGTGACGCCGACACCTCGACCGTTGACTCTTCCTCCCGGGCCTTCGGCGAGTTCGAGCGGATCGAGTTCCCCGGGGAACTCTGCGGGGTTGGCGCCGTCGGCAACAGCGAATGGGAGAGCCCGGTGCTGCGCGTGGCCTACACTGCCTTCACGACTCCGCCGCGTATCTACGACATCGACCTGGCGACGGGGGAGAAAATCCTGCGCAAGGAACAGCAGGTGCTGGCCGACCCGGACGGCCGGGAGTTCGATCCCGCGCAGTACACCTCGCAGCGGCTGTGGGTTAAGGCCGAGGACGGCGCGCGCATCCCGGTATCCCTCATCCACCGCACGGACGTGGACATCACTCAGGCCAACCCGGTGCTGCTGTACGGCTATGGTTCCTACGAGAACTGCATCGACCCGGGATTCTCCCTGTTCCGGCTGTCCATGCTGGACCGCGGTGTGGTGTACGCCATCGCGCACGTTCGCGGCGGCGGCGAGATGGGCCGACTGTGGTACGACCACGGCAAGGGGCTGGAGAAGCGCAACACGTTTACGGACTTCGTGGCCGTCGCCGACCACCTGCTGCGCGAGGGTATGACCACCCGCGAGCAGATGGTGGCCGAGGGCGGCTCCGCCGGCGGCATGCTGATGGGTGCGGTGGCCAACCTGGCGGGCGATCGCTTCGCGGGCATCGAGGCCGTGGTTCCTTTCGTGGACCCGCTGACCAGCATGCTCATGCCGGAGCTGCCGCTGACCGTAACGGAGTGGGACGAGTGGGGCGACCCCTTCCACGACCCGCAGGTCTACGACTACATGGCGGGCTACGCTCCTTATGAGAACGTCTCAGCCGACCTGGCCTATCCGCCGATCCTGGCGGTGACCAGCCTGAACGACACCCGCGTGCTGTACGTGGAACCCGCGAAGTGGGTGGCCAAGCTGCGCGAGGTGGGGGCCGAGGATACGCTGCTGCGCATCGACATGGAGGCCGGCCACGGCGGCGTATCTGGCCGCTATGCCAAGTGGCGCCAGGCGGCCTTCGAGACCGCCTGGGAGCTGGACAGGATGGGCGCCACCGAGCTGCTGGTGAAGAACACGTCCGACGAGGGGGCGAGCCTTTAACAACTCGACGCTCAGATGTAGGGCGGGTGTTACCTCCCGTTCACCTGTGTTGTGCAGGCTAAGTACCTATGAGCCCCGCACAGACCGTCCCCAACGCCCAGCGTGCCCCCCGCGTTTTGTTGACCATCACGGGTCTGCGCCAGGACACGGTGACCGCGGCCGAGAAAATGCGGGATGCAGCGCGGGCGCTGGACCTGCACGCCGGTTTGGTGCTGACAGTGCAGGGGCCGAACTGGCGGCTGAAGGATGACCAGGCGGCGCTGGAACTGTTCCACGATTCCGCTGCCCGCGGCCACGAGCTGCTGCTCGGCGGGCTCGGGCCGCTGGGTGGGGCGCACGGCAAGGGGGAGTTCCACCGGCTCGGCCGCCACGAGGCAACCCTGCGGCTCTCCGCCGCCACCCGCCAGCTGGATGCTCTCGGGTTGAGCCCGAAGGCCTTCGCCCCGACCCGTTGGCTGGCGTCGGAGGACGCTTTGCAGGCCGCCGGCGAGGTGGGTTTCGCAGTCGCGGCGGATGCGTACACCATCCAAGACCTGGTCAATGAGGAGCGCCATCCGGTGCGAGTGCTCGCGTTCGGCGATGGCTTTGGGTCGGTGAAGTGGTGGCGTCGCAACGTCCTCAACAGTGCGCGCCGCAGCGCCGCAAAGGGCAAAGACATCCGCCTTTCCATTAGCGCGGCGAAGGCCGGAAAGGATGACGTGGCGGGCGATATGCTGCGCATTCTCGAGTTGCTGCGCGAGGCCGGCTACGAGTCCGCGAACTACTGCGATTACGTGGAACGCCAGCAGGCATCTGTGGCTTAAGGGGACGGTCACCCAGCAGTGTTACGATGGGGCGGTAACCTACCGGGAAATTACCGCAAAGCTGGGAGAATGTAGAAGCCATGGCTCGTGTTGTCGTCAACGTTATGCCCAAGAAGGAAATCCTCGATCCGCAGGGGCAGGCCGTAGTCCGCGCCCTGGGCCGCATCGGCATCAGTGGGGTAGAGGACGTGCGCCAGGGGAAGCGCTTTGAGCTGGAGGTCGGCGAGGGGGTCTCGCGCGAGGATCTGGAGAAGATCGCCTCCGACCTGCTGGCAAACACCGTGATCGAGGACTACGACGTGGTTATCGAAGGCGCAGATGTGGAGGCTAAGTAAGTGACCATCCGCATTGGAGTGATCACCTTCCCCGGCACCCTCGACGATGTCGATGCCGTGCGCGCAGTGCGCCTGGCGGGTGCGGAGCCGGTGGAGCTGTGGCACGCAGACGAGGACCTGAAGAACGTCGACGCTGTGGTTGTCCCCGGCGGCTTTTCCTACGGCGACTACCTGCGCGCCGGTGCCATCGCCGCTATCGCCCCGGCAATGAAGTCCGTGGTGGCCGCCGCGGAGCGCGGTACCCCGGTGCTGGGGATCTGCAACGGCTTCCAGATTTTGCAGGAAGCCGGCCTGCTGCCAGGTGCCCTCACCCGTAACGAGGGGCTGCACTTCGTGTGCCGCGACATCTACCTGGAGGTGGAAAACACTTCCACGGCATGGACCAACCAGTTCGCCGAGGGCAGCAAGATCCTGGTGCCGTCCAAGCACGGTGAGGGGCGCTTCCAGGCCAGCGACGAGACGCTGGAGCGCCTGGAGGGTGAAGGTCGCGTGGTGTTCCGCTACGTCGAGAACCACAATGGTTCCCGCAACTCGATCGCCGGAGTGTGCAGCGAAAACGGTCGCGTGGTTGGCCTGATGCCGCACCCGGAGCACGCCGTGGAAACCCTGACCGGGCCGTCCTTGGATGGCCTGGGGCTGTTCCAGTCCGTTCTGTCCACGCTCGTTTCCTAATCTTTCTTCTTACAAGGAGCACCCAATCCTCATGATTCACAACGACACGGTCGCCGATGCTAAGGCCAACCCGGACCTGGAGCAGCCGTATCACGAGCTGGGCCTAAAGGACGACGAGTACGCGCGCATCAAGGAACTGCTGGGCCGCCGTCCGACCGACGCGGAGCTGGCCATGTACTCCGTCATGTGGTCCGAGCACTGCTCGTACAAGTCCTCGAAGACGCACCTGCGCTACTTCGGTGAGACCACGACCGAAGAGATGAAGTCCAAGATGCTCGCCGGTATCGGTGAGAACGCTGGCGTGATTGACATCGGCGATGGCCACGCGGTGACCTTCAAGGTCGAATCCCACAACCACCCCTCCTACGTGGAGCCCTACCAGGGCGCAGCCACCGGCGTGGGCGGCATCGTCCGCGACATCATGGCAATGGGCGCGCGCCCGGTGGCCGTGATGGATCAGCTGCGCTTCGGCCCGGCCGACCTGCCGGATACCCAGCGCGTGCTGCCCGGCGTGGTCGCGGGTGTGGGCGGTTATGGCAACTCTCTGGGGTTGCCGAACATTGGCGGCGAGACTGTTTTTGACGCCACCTACGCGGGTAACCCGCTAGTAAATGCACTGTGCGTGGGCACTTTGAAGACCGAAGACCTCAAGCTGGCCTTCGCCTCTGGCAAGGGCAACCGAGTGATCCTTTTCGGCTCTCGCACGGGTCTGGACGGCATCGGTGGCGTGTCCGTGCTGGCCTCGGACACCTTTGAGGAAGGCGCAGAGCGCAAGCTGCCCGCCGTGCAGGTGGGCGACCCCTTCGCGGAGAAGGTACTGATTGAGTGCTGCCTGGACCTGTACCGCGCCAACGTGGTGGTGGGTATTCAGGACCTCGGCGGCGCCGGGCTTTCCTGTGCCACCGCAGAGCTGGCTTCCGCTGGCGACGGCGGCATGCACATCAACCTGGACAATGTGCACCTGCGCGCCGAGGGCATGACCGCCGCGGAGATCTTGTCCTCCGAGTCGCAGGAGCGCATGTGCGCCGTCGTGGAGCCGGAGAACGTGGATGCGTTCATGGAGATCTGCCGCAAGTGGGACGTGCTGGCCTCCGACATCGGCAGCGTGACCGACGGCGAGCACCTTGTCATCGAACACTGCGGTGAAATCGTGGTGGACGCTTCGGCGCACACCATGGCTGAGGAAGGTCCGGTCTACGAGCGCCCCTACGAGCGCCCGGCGGAGCAGGAAGAGCTGAACGAGGCCCGCGGCGTGGAGCTGCCGGAGACCTCCCAGGAGGTTCGCCAACAGATCCTGGACCTGGCGGCCTCCCCGGCGCTGTGCTCCCGCGAGTTCATTACCGAGCAGTATGACCGCTACGTGCGCGGCAACACTGTTGCGGCCAAGGACGCGGACGCGGGCGTGCTGCGCATCGACGAGGAGACCGGTCGCGGCATCGCCGTTTCTACCGACGCCTCCGGCCGTTACACCCGCCTGGATCCCCGCACTGGTGCCCAGCTGGCGTTGGCTGAGGCCTACCGCAACGTCTCCGTCACGGGCTCCACTCCGGTGGCAGTGTCCAACTGCCTGAACTTCGGTTCCCCGGAGGATCCGGGCGTGATGTGGCAGTTCCGCGAGGCCGTGCACGGCCTGGCCGATGGTTGCAAGGAGATGGGCATTCCGGTCACCGGCGGCAACGTCTCCTTCTACAACCAGACCGGCGACACCGCCATTCTGCCGACCCCGGTCATCGCGGTGCTGGGCACCATCGACGACTGCGCTCGCCGAATTCCGCAGCAGCTGCCGAAGCCGGCTGCCGAGGGGGAGAAGCAGGAGGAGTACCACCTGGTCCTGGTGGGCGCGGAAATCCGCGAGGAGCTCGGCGGCTCCATCTGGCAGCAGGTCGTCCACGACGAGCTGGCCGGCATGCCGCCGCAGGTGGACCTGTCCGTGGAGCAGCGCCTGGGCGCCTTCATCACCGCGCAGCGCGACAAGATCGTCGCCGCCCACGACCTCTCCGAGGGCGGCCTGTCGCAAGCTGTCGTAGAGCTGGCAATCCAGTCCGGCCGCGGAGTGGCCGTGAACCCGATGCTCAGCCAGCACGAGTCCGCCGCCGTGGAAGGTCGCACGCTGGCTCAGCAGGCGGCAGTGGGGCTGTTCTCCGAGACTGCCTCCCGCGTGCTGCTGGCAGTGCGCAGCGAGGACTACGGCGACCTGATGCGCGAACTGGCTGAGACCGGCCTGACCGGCGGCTGGATCGGCCTGACCGGCGTGAACGACGCGGCAGACCAGCCGGTCATTCGCTTTGGCTCCGGCGTGTACCCGGTGCTGCCCTTCGGCGGGGAGGTCGAGCTTGACCCGGCCAAGGAGCACGACGAGGACTTCGACGTCGTTATCGCCCTGGAGGCGGCCGAGAATGCGTGGACGTCCACGCTGCCCGCGCTGTTTAGCCACGCGGCAGGCAACAACTCCGTCATCTAAGGTGCCGAAGAGTAAGGCGCTGAAGAGCTAGAGCCCCTTTTGCTATGCGCCGTGCGGAGCATGCAGCGGGCGGGAGTAGCGCCCGGCTCCCCGGGCGTTACTCCACGAAGCGGAAGTCGCGGTTGCTGGGGCTCACCAGCGGCCGCGGCAGGAACTCCTTGCGCAGGTTACGCAGCGTGGCGGCGTGCTCCTCCAGGCGCTTATCCTCGCTGGTCACCGGCGTGTACTTGCGTGCCTGCAGCGGGTTGCCGTCCAGGTCGATGGCGATGTACGTCATGGATGCGTGGATGGCCACCGGCAGGTTGCCCTTGCCCTCGCGCGGGTCGCCCGCGCGCAGGTGCACCATCACCGTCATCGAACGCTCGTCGGTGCGCACCAGGCGTGCATCCACCTCCACGAGGTCACCGATGTGCACCGGGCGGTAGAAGCGAATGCCACCGGCGTACACCGCGGTGGTGCGCTCACCGGTCCACTGCATGGTGCAGGCGGTGGCCGCCTCGTCGATCCATTCCATGGCGGTACCACCGTGCACGTTGCCGCCCCAGTTCACGTCCGTCGGCTTCGCCAGGAACCGGTTCACCAGCTCCGGCGCGGTGGACTTTTCGGTGTAGGTCTGGCGCAGCATCTCCTCTTCGATGGCCTTGCGCAGCTGGATGCGGGAAAGCGCGGCATCTTCCACGCGCTTTTCCTCGTCGGTCGTCGGCACGTAGGAGGGGATCTGCTTGGACTTACCGTTTTCGTCCAGGGCGACGAAGATCACCAGGCAGTCGCAGGCGCGGGTGAACACGCCCTCGCGCGGGTCGGCGGACAGCACCTCGTTGACGATGTGCATGGAGCTGCGGCCGGTGTAGGCGATGCGGCTGCGGACCTCCACCATGTGGCCCGAGGGGATCGGGCGGGTGAAGTGGATGTGGCCCACGTAGGCGGTAACGCAATAAGACTGAGCCCAGCCGACGGCGCAGGCGTAGGCGGCCTTATCGATCCACTCCAGTACGCGCCCGCCGTGTACGCCCATCGCCCCTGCCATCAGCACGTCCGTCGGAGCGGCGAGAAAGCGCAGCGTCACCTTTGGGCTGCGCTCTTGGGGAGCCTCCGCCGTGTTATCAGATGCATTGTGCTCGCTCGGGGTGGTGTTTTCTGCGCTGTCCGCCACGGGTCACTGCCTTCCTTAAAACCCTGTACTTCTTTCGTGTTCAACTCCCCAATACTAACGCGCCCCACACTTCGGCGTTCGTTAGAGCACTACAATTTCCGCACTACAATTCCCAGGCATGAAGCATTTACATGGCCCGGAACTATCCGCCGCTGCTCGCAACGCCGTTGAAGCGGTGTTGCCTTGGGTGAATAACCCCGCGGAGCAGCCGCGTCCGCCACGTGCCGACGTAGCTGCGGCGGTTCGCCTGTCCGCGGCTGTCCTGGAGGAGCTGGCCCCCGGCCATTCCGTCGAGGTGCGCATTCCTCCCTTTGCCGCCGTCCAGTGCATCGCGGGCCTGGAGCATCGCCGTGGCACTCCGCCCAATGTGGTGCAGTGCTCACCGATTACGTGGTTGCGCTTGGTGGTGGGGGTTGAGGATCTTTCTGGTTCGGACGCCGACACTTCCGGCACCCGCGCCTCCGCCATCGCCAAGCACCTTCCGCTGTTGAGAATGTGAGCCCGCTTCGCCGGCGAAAGGGCATCCCTTTGGGTTAGTGCGGATGGGCTAGTAGAGTCGGCATAGTGGCAAACATTCAAGGCCAGAGAAAACAAGCAGAGGCAGAACCGTTGCTGAGCCCGTTCGACGACCGGGGCGAAACCGAGCCCCGGGAGGAATGTGGCGTATTCGGGGTATGGGCCCCGGGGGAGGACGTCTCTAAGCTCACGTATTACGGCCTGTACGCGCTGCAGCACCGTGGCCAGGAGGCCGCGGGTATCGCGGTGGGCGATGGCGACCAGATCGTCGTTTTCAAGGATCTGGGTCTGGTCAGCCAGGTGTTTGACGAGCAGTCGCTCGAGGCCCTCAAGGGCCACATCGGCATGGGACACAACCGCTACACCACTGCTGGTGGTAATAGCTGGGAGAACGCGCAGCCCATGTTCCGCATGGCTCCCGATGGAACCGACGTGGCTCTGGGCCACAACGGCAATCTGGTGAATCACCGCGAGCTCACCCAGGAGGCCGCCCGGTTGGGGCTGGTGGATCCGAAGGACAACCCCTCTGATTCGCTGGTCATGTGCGCCCTGCTGGCCGCCGACACCCGCGAGGGGCACAGCGTGGAGGAAGCAGCAATGGAGCTGTTCCCCAAGGTCAAGGGCGCCTTCTGCGTGCTGTTTACCGATGGTGACGCACTGTACGCCGTTCGAGACCCGCAGGGCGTGCGCCCTCTGTCCATCGGCCAGTTGGCCAGCGGCGGCTGGGTCGTTGCTTCCGAAACCGCGGCGCTGGACATCGTGGGCGCGCGTTTCGTCCGCGATGTCGAGCCGGGCGAGCTGGTGGCCATCGACGGCGACGGCGTGCGTTCCCGCCGCTTTGCGGAGACGAAGCACAAGGGCTGCGTGTTCGAGTACGTCTACCTGGCTCGCCCGGATTCCGTCATCCGCGGCCGGTCGGTGAACGGCACCCGCCTGGAGATCGGCCGCAAGCTGGCCGAGGAGGCTCCGGCGGAGGGCGACCTGGTGATTCCCGTGCCGGAGTCCGGTACGCCCGCGGCGGTGGGTTACGCCCAGGCCTCGCACATTCCCTTTGGCCAGGGGTTGATGAAGAACGCCTACGTGGGGCGCACCTTCATCCAGCCCTCGCAGACCATCCGCCAACTGGGTATCCGCCTGAAGCTAAACCCCCTGCGTGAGGTCATCGAGGGCAAGCGCCTGGTCGTGGTGGACGATTCCATTGTCCGCGGAAACACCCAGCGCGCGCTGATTAAGATGCTGCGTGAGGCCGGGGCGAAGGAAGTGCACGTTCGCATTGCTTCGCCGCCCGTAAAGTGGCCGTGTTTCTACGGCATCGACTTCGCCTCGCCCACCGAGCTGATTGCGAATAATGTGGATCCTTCGGATCCGGTGGAGGGAATTCGCCGGGAGATCGACGCGGACTCCCTAGCATTCGTTTCTACCGAGGCGATGATTGAGGCGTCACAACAAAGCAGCGATGAGCTGTGCGCGGCGTGCTTCGACGGCGTGTTCCCGCTGGGCATGCCGAGCGACAACCCGAACACGGCATTGGTAGAAACGATGCTGAAGCAGCAGGCGAAGAATTAGGAAAGCAAGGACAAGCCATGAGTGAGCACCCCGATAACACCCCGAAGCAGGCAGAGGGCGCATCGTACGCTGCTGCCGGTGTAGACATTGAGGCCGGCGATCGCGCAGTAGAGCTTTTCGCACCGCTGGCTAAGAAGGCCACCCGCCCCGAGGTGCGCGGCGACCTCGGTGGCTTCGCCGGCCTGTTCGCGCTGGGGGATTATGAAAAGCCGCTGTTGGCTGCGTCCTCCGACGGCGTGGGCACCAAGCTGGCCGTGGCCCAGGCTATGGACAAGCACGATACGATCGGCCGCGACCTGGTGGCCATGTGTGTGGATGACCTGGTGGTCTGCGGTGCCGAGCCGCTGTTCCTGCAGGATTACATCGCCATCGGCAAGGTCGTGCCAGAGCACGTTGCCAGCATCGTCTCCGGCATCGCCGCGGGCTGTGAGGAAGCCGGCTGTGCGCTGCTGGGCGGCGAGACCGCCGAGCACCCCGGCGTGATGGAGCCGCACGAGTACGATGTCTCCGCCACCTCCGTCGGCGTGGTTGAAGAGGCCAACCTGCTGGGGCCGGATCGCGTGCGCCCGGGTGACGTGGTGATCGCCATGGCCTCCTCTGGCCTGCACTCCAACGGTTACTCCCTGGCGCGCCACGTGTTGCTGGATACCAAGCAGCTGCCGCTGGACGGGCACGTCGAATCCCTCGGCCGCACGCTGGGGGAGGAGCTGCTGGAGCCCACCCGCATCTACGCCCTCGATTGTCTGAAGCTGGCCAGCGAGTGTGACGTTCACACCTTCGCCCACATCACCGGCGGTGGTCTGGCCGCCAACCTGGGGCGCGTGATCCCGGACGGCCTGGTCGCGGAGTTGGAGCGTTCCTCCTGGACCCCTGGCCCGATCTTCCGCCTGATCCAGGAGGAAGGCCAGGTCTCGCAGGAGGAGATGGAGAAGACCTTCAACATGGGCGTGGGCATGGTCGCCGTAGTGGCGGAAGATGATGCCGAGCGCGCACTGGCGATGCTGACCGCCCGCCACATCGATGCCTGGCGCCTGGGCGAGGTTCGCCCGGCACAGGACGGCCAGTCCGGCGCGATCCTGGATGGCGAGTACCGCAGCCCCGTGAACTAGATCTAAGTTGGCTGAACTGGGCCCCAACGGGGCTCAGGCCAAGAAAAACTCCCGCGCTGTGCTTTTCAAAAAGCACCAGCTGCGGGAGTTTTTAGTGAATAGGTTGGCTTTTACCGCGACCCGTTGGAGTATTTGTCCTCGTAGTCGTCGGCGTACTCGTCGCTGTAGTCGTCGTATTCTGCAGCGAAATCGCTGTAGTCATCCTCGTACTCGTCGTACTCGCTACCGCCGCGGGAACCGGAACCCCGGTTCTGCGACTGGCCAGAGAGTTCCCTCTGCAGCCTCTCCAGATCCATTTCCGGAGCATTGTACTTCAACTGACGAGCAACCTTGGCTTGCTTTGCCTTGGCACGGCCGCGACCCATGGCCTGACCCCCTTGCGGTGTCCTCGAGTGGCGCGGGAGTTCGGCCACCCTTTTCGTTTACAAGTTAAGTTTCTTCCTGCCCTACACCATAGCGGTTAGCAATCATTTTTTCCCAAAAGCCCCCTCCCACCGAAGGCGTAGGCGCGGGGGCTTCCACGCCGAATACCCCCTGTGACCTGCGCTGTTATTGCGCATCCAAGGGGGTCAAGCCAATGTGAGGGTTTTCTAATTTTTCCCGCGCAGCCGGTTGATCGCCGCTCGCCCCGGTCGGATCGAGTTGTCTCCCGCTGCATTCGCAAGGTCGCTGGGGTCGATCGATACGTCGATCCCATCGGCGAGTAGCGGGGGTACGTCGCCGTTTTCGGACGCCACCTTCTCCACCACATTCCGCTTCACCAAAGCCAGCGCGATCGGCCCGTAGTCGCAGTCGTGCACGCTGGATCCGACCCGGCCGATTCCGCGGCCACCCGCGGTGAGTTCGGCACCCACGCCGGGCAGTCGATTGGCGGATCCGTCCAGGTGTAGCATCACCAGCACTCGCGGGGATTTGCCCAGGTTATGCACTCGGGAAACCGTCTCCTGCCCCCGGTAGCAGCCCTTGTTCAGGTGTACGGCAGCCTCGGTGGGACCGGCGGAAACGTCGTCCAGCTGGGTGGCGCCGCTGATTCCCTTGCCGATGAAGGCGGGAACCTCGTGGGGGATGGCGCGCTCGTCGGTATCCACGCCCAGGATCGGCAGGCGTGCCTGCACGCGGAATGCGTCGTAGGCCATGCGCCCGGTGGGCTGGGCGACATGAGTCAGCTCATCCCAGGCGCGGGTTATCCTCTCGCGGGGAACCCACAGGTCGAGAGCCTGGAGCTCGCCGATAGTCCTGGTCCTCCACAGTTGCAGATCCACATCTTCCGGAACGTCGAAGTTCAGCTGAGTGGGCAGGGCGGCGGAGGATGTGGCGTCAACAGTAAAGAGCGAGGAATCCGCGGCGAGGTCCGTGCCGATCACCGTGAGCCGCGCCCACGGCAGGCGCTCGACGGAGACCTGCGACCAGAAGACCATCTTGCTCAGATAGTCCTCGAGCGCGTCGGCGTGGGTGGCTGGGGTGTCGAGGATCAGCGCGTCGTCGGTGGCGAGGATTCCGAAGAAGTGCTCGACGTGGCCTTTCACGTCGAGGATCAGGCCGAAGGTGGCCTGGCCGGGCTCGATGGCGTTGACCTTCTGGGAGATCAAGTTGTTGAGCCAATCGCGACGCTCCGCACCCGAGACGCGGATGGCCACGCGATCCCAAAAATCCACGAGGCCGGGCTTGCCGTCGTTTACGCGGGACTGCTCGGTGAGGGGGTTGCCGTAGTGCCAGGCAGTGGCGCTGCTCTGAGCTTCCGGTGCCTCTGAAACTTCGGCGGCCTCACTGCCAGACAGTGCGCTGGCGGCAGGTGCGTGGTCGACGATCGGGCTGTGAGTCAGATCAAACACACCACCCATCGTAGGACGGGGCGGGGCTGGCATGCCAATGGCGGCACTTTATGGGGCTTGTAAAACGTCCGAGAACAGTGCGGGAATAGAATGAGCAACATGAGCAATCAGGAAGCAAAGTTCGTGGTCGTTGACGTCCTGGGTGAGGACGGCGACGGCACAGGCGCTGGCACGGCAGCTGCCACCCAAGACCCGCAGGTTCGGGACGCGACCGTGCCGATGATCTACGCAGACGACCTAGCCGCCGTGCGCGGCGACGGGGTTTTCGAGACTTTCATGCTGCGCGGCGGCAACGTGCGCAACCGCGAGCGCCACGCCACCCGCTTCCTCAACAGCTCCGCGATGCTGGACCTGCCGGAGCCAGACCTGGAACGCTGGTTCCGCGCCACCGACATTGCCGTGGCCGACTTCGAGGAGAAGAACGGGCCGGGGCAGGAGGCCGCGCTGCGCTGGGTCTACTCGCGCGGACGGGAATCCACGGGGCAACCGACGGGCTGGGTCACGGTGGCGCCGGTCAGCGAGCACGTGCTGCACGACCGGGAGCACGGCGTGCGGGTGATGACGGCCGAGCGGGGCTTCCGCATCGACCTATCGGAACGTTCCCCGTGGGCGCTGATCGGCGCGAAGACGCTATCCTACGCAGCCAACATGGCCGCCCTGCGCAGCGCGAAGGCCCGCGGGGTGGACGACGTGATCTTCCTGTCTGACGAGGGGCTTGTGCTGGAGGGGCCGACCTCGACCGTGGTGGCCGTGGAGGTGAACCCGACGACGGGGGAGAAGAAGCTCGTCACCCCGCCGGCGCATGTGGGCATTTTGAAGGGCACCTCGCAGGCCGCGCTCTTTAAGCTGGCCGAGCAGCGCGGATGGGTCACCGAGGAACGGGTGTTGCGGCTAGAGGACCTCACAGCTGCCGCCGGCGTGTGGCTGGTCTCCTCCGTGCGTGTGCAGGCACGGGTGACAGAGTTGGACGGCATCCAGCTGCCCCGCCCGGAGGTTGCCGACGAGGTGGAAAAGATGGCCTGGGAGGCCGTTACCGGCTAGCCGACTGGCCCCCAACCGGTCAGCGACCTAGCCGACCACGCGGGACAGCTGCGCGGACTGCCAGGGAACCATCTCGCCGTCGATGAGGCGTTCGTCGACCCAGCCAAGGTCGTTGTTCGGCATCAGGCCGTAGAGGCGCTTGCCCGGCCCCAGGTTCGTCGGGCCGGTGGCTGTCGCCATCGTCGAGGCGCTTTCCAGTTGCCAGGCGCGCTCGTTCAGCGGGCTGCCGTACAGAATCTCCACCATGCCGTCAGAGTGGGTGAGGATCATCTCAATTTCATCGTCATCGTTGATGCGCAGGAAGCCGGACTCGCGGCGGCCGGGGGTCTCGGTTGGCTGCCCGTCCTCATCCATACGCCAGGTGCGGGAATCGTAGCTGATGCGATTCTCGCCATCGTGGGCGAAGACGACCTGCTGGCCGAAGGTGAACTCCTCCTCGCCGGGAGGCGCCGCCTGGCCCTGGCCACGCCATACGCCGATCAGCGGCAGCAGTGCCAGCAGACCGTCGTGCAGGTTGGGCCCCTTGCGTAGGTTGGCTGTGTCGTCGGGGATGGGCATGTCGCCGAATTCCGGGAGGTTCTTGTCGCTAGTGGACTTGGACTGCTCGGCGGCCAGGTTGACCGCTTCGTTAGCGTCTACCTTGAACTTCTTCTTTTCTTCTTCAGCCATGCCCTTAAGACTATAGGCTGGGGAGTTCTTCTTCACTCAAGGGTCGGGATCGCGGAGCCAGATCGGACAGGCTGATCTTCGTGTACACCTGCGAGGCTTCGACGAACACCGAGCCGCCGGAGACGAAGATCCGCTCCGGATCGCCCCGCATGGGTAGTTCCTTGCCCGGGATGCTCAAGCTAAAGGCGTCATTAACCCGCTTTTCGATGTCCGGATCGAGTGTGGCTTCGTCGGTGACGTTCTTGGCCTTGATGTCCAGCCCGTCGGGGACGGAGAGGATCTTGGTCGGGGTGATCACCATGGTGCCCGCGACGATGCGAAGCTTGACCTCGACCTTCGCGGGTTTGGCGAAGCCCTTTGGCTTGCCCTCGAAGATGGCCTCGGTCTCCCAGCCGCCGCGGGGCGAGATGTCGTCGAGGTTCTGGATCTGCAGGGCCTCGATGTCCATGCGGTTGCCCAGCAGCACGCCGTCCAGCTGCAGGCGGGTAAAGACCTTGCGCGCCGGGGCGTTTTCGATGGTGCCGTTGAAAACATCGTCCGCGGAGACAGTTATGTACTGCGCCGAGGTTTGTACGCTCATCAGGCCGAAGCCCGGCACATCCACGTCGTTGGCGACGACGGTGACCGCCTGGAGTTCGTGGCTAAGCGCGGCGCCGGTGTAGGGGAAGCCCGCCACCTGCACCTTTGGCGGGTTGGCTAGGTTCGAATCGGCATATAGCGCCTCGGAGATCTTGTGTTCGGCACGCGCGGCGATCACGTTATCGGCGATCAGCGCCACGAGCAGCACCAGCACGAGGGCGAGTGCGCCGCGGACTGCGATCTTCTTCACCTGGCCGACGCCCCCTTCTCGAGTCTCCTTGTCGCTCCCTACAGGTTACTAGGTGCCCTTGTTCCTTCTTTATGACGCCACGCCTCCGCCGCCGCAATCTCAGTGAAGCGTTAAGAAACCGTCGAAATCTACCCCAAAAATGCCGAAAGTGAGGGACAATTGGGGGCATGGCTATTACCTACGACACATTTGAAGACCTGTGGGAGCACTCTCAGGTGTTGGAGGGGGTTCACGAGGTGCTGGGCGAAGTCGCCGAGGCAGATGGGGTGCCTGCGATCAGTGAGGCTTTCCTGCGCGGCATTGACGAGAACCACGGCCACAAGCACGTGGTGGCGAGGAATAGCGATCGCGTGGTGGGTGTGCTGGCGATCGACCCGGACCGCGTGATCGAGTTGGCCGTTGCCCCGGAGGTTCGCCACAGTGGGGTGGGGATTGCCCTGTTTGAAGCTCTGCGCGACCAGCTGGGCGTGAGCGGTGCGATTGACGTCTGGGCGCACGGGGATTCCGCCGGCGCCCAGCGCTTTGTCGAGTCGCTGGATGCCCGCCGAACCCGTGAACTGTTGAAGATGTCACTGGACTGCGCGCCGGCGACGAAGGCGGCCAGGGCCATTGATGCGGGCGGCGCAGATGCCGAGAAGCGCTGCGAGGAGCAGGATATTGAGGTTCTGACGTACGCCGAGTCCGTGGCGCGCTTTGATGCAGATTCCGTGGATGCCGAGTGGGTGCGCGTCAATAATGAGGCCTTCGCATGGCACCCCGAGCAAGGCGGCTGGGACGTAGACCACCTGCGTTCTGCCCGGGACACTGATTGGTTCGATCCGGATGCGGTCCTGATGCTGTGGGTGCGGGATGAAAACTCCGCTGCCGAGCGGGTGGGCATTCCCTGTGCGGCCGATGGGGGCGAGGGGAACGACGATGTGTTCCGCCTGGTGGGCTTCCACTGGACGAAGATCCCGCTGGAAGAGAAGGAAAAGGATGCCGGCGAGCGAGCAGGGGAGGTGTACGTCGTGTGCCTCGCTGACGATGCTCGCGGTAGGGGACTGGGGCAGGCGATCACGCAGCTGGGTATGAAGTTGCTCCTGGATAATGGTTGCGGTCGCATTGAGTTGTATGTGGAGGGAGACAACGCGCCTGCGGTTTCTACGTATAAACGACTCGGCTTCGAGGTTGTGCACACCGATGTGGTTTACCGCGGCCGTCTCTGAGCAGTGAGCCTAGAGAGTCCCCTGGATAATGCCGTAAAAAGTGTCGTAAATAGTTTCGTGAATAGCTTTAGGCGTGAAGACAGCGAGGTAGTCCGCGGCTGAGAACCTTAAAGGTCCACTAGCGGAGTATGAGAAAACCTATAGTCGCTAGTTGTGCGCCGCCGAGAGTGAAGTGGGTTCTGTGTCGAGGCGGGTTAACTTTGGGTTAAATGAAGGCACGTTTCGCCACATGGGGGGTAGTGCTTAGGTGTGGTCTTGGGGGTGTATTTGCAATGCTTTCTGAACCGAGAAAGATAGCTGTGCTGCATAAATGCTGTTGTTCACCTGCTGTTCACTTACAGCACTCTTTAAATCCATAAGCGCCGATTAACTTTCTTGGTGACGC
Source organism: Corynebacterium sp. c24Ua_83 (assembly GCF_039907245.1). Taxonomy (NCBI): domain Bacteria; kingdom Bacillati; phylum Actinomycetota; class Actinomycetes; order Mycobacteriales; family Corynebacteriaceae; genus Corynebacterium; species Corynebacterium sp. c24Ua_83. Next base: position 28,374 of record NZ_JASBOI010000017.1, read on the forward strand.
AAGAGTGGCTCCTACAACTGCGGGCTTCTCCTGTAAGACACTTTTCTGTACTTCTGACAATATTTCGGAGGAAAACCTCGTGAAGTTCACCATGAAGCGCGCCAGCGCTGCAGCTGCAACCCTGTTTGCTGGTTCCCTGATCCTGACCGGCTGCTCCAACGCTGACAACAACGAAGGCGGCAGCAGCGAAGGCTCTCGCGAGATGGAGGAGGCCACCGGCGAACTGCGCGGCGAAGGCGCTTCCTCTCAGGACAACGCAATCCAGAACATCTTCGGCCCGGCCTTCTCCAGCACCGGCGCTACCCTGGCTTACAACGCTTCTGGTTCCGGTGACGGCCAGAAGAAGTTCATCGCTGGCCAGGCTGACTTCGCTGGTTCCGACTCCCCGCTGAAGGACGACCAGATCGCAGACGCTAAGAAGCGCTGCGACGGCAACGACGCATGGCACCTGCCGATGGTTATCGGCCCGGTTGCAATTGCTTACCACCTGGAGGGCGTGGACGAGCTGAACCTGTCCACCAAGACCGTTGCCAAGATCTTCAAGGGCGAGATCAAGAAGTGGGACGACGAGGCTATCAAGGCTGAGAACGAGGGCGTTGATCTGCCGTCCGACCCGATCGAGGTTGTGTACCGCTCTGACGAGTCCGGTACCTCCGACAACTTCCAGAAGTTCCTGGCTGCCTCCAGCGGTGAGTGGGACTCCGAGGGCAAGAGCTTCCCGACCGAGGTCGGCACCGGTGCTCCGAAGTCCAAGGGTGTTGCTGACCAGGTTGCAGCTACCAACGGCGCAATCACCTACGTTGAGTCCGGCTTCGCTGAGGAGCTCGACGAGGTCAACATTGCCAAGATCGACTTCGGCTCCGGCCCGGTTGAGCTGAACAAGGACAACGTTAACAAGGCTCTGGCCGAGGCTGAGTTCTCCGGCGAGGGTAACGACCTGGTCGTCGACGCTGACAAGCTGTACGCCATGAACGGCGAGGACGAGTACCCGCTGGTTCTGACCACCTACGAGATCGTCTGCTCCGCTGGCTACGACGACAACACCTCGAAGCTGGTTAAGAACTTCCTGAACACCATCCTGGATAACCAGAACGATGATCTGGCTGACCAGGGTTACATCCCGGTGGACGGCGAGTTCAAGACCAAGCTGGAAGAAGCTGTCGACGCTCTGAAGTAGTATTCACAGCCGCCCAGGAAAAGAAGTAACCCCCGCTCGTTCTTCGATCGGGGGTTGCGGTCTGAATGCGGTAACTACAGTGACGCGAAACACTTTTCAATTTTATTCTGGTATTGAATAACGACCTTTTAAGGATCCCTCATGGCAAACGCCAATAAGGTTGAGGTCGCCACGTCCGCAAAGGCAGAGGGCGACGCCCCTCAGCCGCAGCAGGATCACCAGTTGGCGCAAGATAGCCAGCGCTCCGGCGGTGGCAGCGTTAAGCGCCCTGGCGATGTTGTTTTCGAAACGCTGGCAAAGACCTCCTCAATCCTGATCACCGTGATCATCGGTCTGATCGGCCTGTTCCTGATTCTGCAAGCAGTCCCCGCACTGAACCGCCTGCGCGATGGCATTTTCAGCTTCTTCACCTACGGTGAGCGCTGGAATACCGACTACACCAACAACGACGGCGGATGGATGCAGTTCGGTATCCCGAACCTGTTCTTCACCACCGTCCTGGTTTCGATCGTCGCCCTCCTGCTGGCCATGCCGGTTGCACTGGGCATTGCGATCTTCCTGTCCAACTACTGCCCGAAGCGTTTCATCAAGCCCCTGGGCTTCATGATCGACTTGCTGGCCGCGGTGCCCTCCATCGTGTTCGGTATTTGGGGCGCTTACGTCCTCGGCCCGGCGCTGGGTGGCTTCTTCGAGTGGCTGTCTGGCTGGGCCGGCGGATTCTTCCTGTTCAACCACCAGCAGGGTAGCTCCCCGCCATTCTCCACCTCTCGAAACATCTTCACCGGTGGCGTCGTCTTGGCAATCATGATTCTGCCGGTCATCGCCGCCACCACCCGTGAGGTCTTCGTGCAGACCCCGAAGGGTCACGTCGAGGCCGCATTGGCTCTGGGCGCAACCCGCTGGGAAGTTGTCCGCATGACCGTGCTGCCCTTCGGCCTGTCCGGCTACATCTCCGGTGCAATGCTGGGCCTGGGCCGTGCGTTGGGTGAGACCATGGCGCTGTACATGGTCATCGCTAGTGCGCCGGGCTTCCGTGGCTCCTTGATGGATGGCGGTACGACCTTCGCAACGGCCATCGCCGCAGCCGCGCCGGAGTTCAACGACGAGCTGAAGGCGGGTGCCTACATCTCCGCCGGCCTCGTTCTGTTCCTGTTGACCTTCCTGGTTAACGCTGCCGCCCGCGCCGTTGTGGCGAAGAAGTAGGAGAAGAGAACAATGACAGATGCAGCAACTGTAGATAGGAAGAAGTCCTCTTCGTCCTCCGAGCTGTTTACCCAGATTTCCGGTAAGCGCAAGGCGGTCGACAAGTTCGCCACCGTCATCATCTACTTCGCCATGGCGCTGGCTCTGGTCCCACTGTTGTGGGTCTTGATCAAGGTTCTCAGTGAAGGCCTGCCTGCGATCCTTAACCCCGACTGGTGGGTTTACGACATGGTCGGCCAGCCGCGTAACAAGGCCGGTGGTGGTGCAGTCCACGCCATCATCGGTACCTTGATGCAGGTTCTGGTTACCTCCGCCCTCTCTATCCCGATCGGTGTGTTCACCGCTATCTACCTGGTGGAGTACTCCCGCGGCGGATTCCTCGGCCGCATCACGACCTTCATGGTCGACATTCTGACCGGTGTGCCGTCCATCGTCGCCGCCCTGTTCGTCTACGCAATGTGGATCACCATGTTCGGCTTCGAACGTTCCGGCTTCGCAGTGTCGCTTGCGCTGGTTCTGCTGATGGTTCCGATCATCGTGCGTAACGCGGAAGAGATGCTGCGCGTGGTTCCGATGGATCTGCGTGAGGCCTCCTACGCACTGGGTGTGCCGAAGTGGAAGACCATCGTGAAGATCGTCCTCCCCACCGCGCTGTCCGGCATCGTCACCGGCATCATGCTGGCCGTCGCCCGCGTAATGGGCGAGTCCGCGCCGGTGCTGATCCTGGTTGGCTCCACCACCAAGATCAACTGGAACCCGTTCGAAGGTGGCCAGCAGTCCCTGCCGCTGTACATGGTCGACCTGTACGGCGCGGGCAGTAACGAGTTCGTGCTGGAGCGCCTGTGGGGCTCCGCACTGACCCTGGTGCTGCTCGTGGCAATCCTGATGATTGGCGCCCGCCTGATCTCGAAGCGCTATTCGGTGAAGGTCTAAGGCTCACCCCAAGCTTTTGACCCCCACCGGGACCTAAACCCAAACAAAGCCTTTTCCTAGGAGAACAACACAATGGCTAAGCGCCTAGACCTCAACGACGTCAACATCTACTACGGCGACTTTCATGCCGTACAGGACGTCAACCTGCACATCCCGCCGAAGGCAGTGACCGCCTTCATCGGCCCGTCCGGCTGTGGTAAGTCCACCGTGCTGCGCACTTTGAACCGTATGCACGAGGTTATCCCCGGCGCCTACGTCAAGGGCGAGATCCTGCTCGACGGCGAAGACATTTACGGCCCGAAGATCGACCCGGTGGCTGTCCGTAACACCATCGGCATGGTCTTCCAGAAGGCAAACCCGTTCCCGACGATGTCCATCGAAGAGAATGTGGTTGCTGGCCTGAAGCTGTCCGGCGAGAAGAACAAGAAGAAGCTCCGCGAGGTTGCAGAGCGCGCACTGCGCGGCTCCAACCTGTGGGACGAAGTTAAGGACCGTTTGGACAAGCCGGGTGGCGGCCTGTCCGGTGGTCAGCAGCAGCGCCTCTGCATCGCCCGCGCCATCGCGGTCGAGCCGGAAGTTCTGCTCATGGACGAGCCCTGCTCCGCACTGGACCCGATCTCGACCCTGGCCGTGGAGGACCTGATCCACGAGCTGAAGGAAGAGTTCACCATCGTCATCGTGACGCACAACATGCAGCAGGCAGCCCGTGTGTCCGACCAGACCGCCTTCTACTCCCTGGAAGCAACCGGCAAGCCCGGCCAGCTGGTCGAGGTTGGCCCGACCAAGCAGATCTTCGAAAACCCGACGAAGAAGGAGACCGAGGACTACATCTCCGGTCGCTTCGGATAAAACGCCTACCTGCCCGTCAAGCAGGTACAGGATCTTAGAAAAAGTGTCTTCGGCAGGCTCCCGCTGAGCTTGCCACCCACTAGCGGGGTTCCGGTTAGCGCCGGAACCCCGCTTTTGGCGTCAATAATAAAAATAAACGGCATACTGGAAGACAGTAACGGGCACCGCAAAGAAGAAAGGAGCCACATGTCTAGCCAAGAGACTCCGGCAACTATCCACGTCGTCGTGATGGGTGTCAGCGGCAGCGGCAAGACCACCCTGGCGCGCGCCTTTGCCGAGAAGACCGGCTGGCAGCTGCAGGAAGCCGACGATCTGCACCCCGAGGGGGCGCTGGAGATCCTGCAGGACGGCAAGCTCCCGCCGGAGGCCGGGCGCCGCAAGTGGCTAGGGATCGTACGCGACTGGATTGCGGACGAGGCCGCCCAGGGCAACAACACCGTCACCGCCTGCACCGCGCTGCGCATCGACCACCGCGAGATCCTGAACGATGTGGGCGAGAACGCGACCGTGTTCTACGTGCACCTGTACGGCACCGAGGATGTGCTCGCGGAGCGCATGAAGAGCCGCGTGGGAGAAGCCGACATGCCGCGTGAGTTGCTGACCGCGCAGCTGGAGGATCTGCAGCGCCTCACGCCGGGGGAGAAGGGCATCCAGCTGGACGTTAGCCGCACCCCGGAGCAGCTGCTCGACGATGCGCTGAACGCCGCCATGTTCGCGAAGAAGGCGTACTCGCGCTAGGCAACCGCGGCCTGCGGTCGGCTGCATCCCGCAGGCGCCTGTGCCCTGCAGGCGGCTAGTAATCCAGGTTCGTGTCGTAGCGGTAGCGCATCTCGTCGAACTGCTCGCGGAAGTGCTGCTGCAGCTCCTCGTTTTCCTGCTTGCGGTAGTACTCATCCGGCGTGAGGCCGGTGATGATGAAGACAATGCGGTTGGCAATCTCCACCGCGTGATCCGAGTAGCGCTCGAAGTAGCGCGAGAGCAGCGTGACGTCCACGGCCTCGCGCACTGTGTGCGGCCATTCGCGCTGGGTGGTGAGCTGGAAGATGTGGCGGTGGATGTCATCGACCGCGTCGTCGTCTTCAACGAGCTCGAGGGCGGTGTTTACGTCGAGCTCGCGCAGCAGGGTCTGGATCTTCGCCGCCGAATTGTCGCACTGCCGAGCCATCTCTTCGATATAGGGGCGGACGGACTCGGGTACAGCATTTTCTGGGTGACGCCGCCGCGCCACCTTTGCCACATGCACCGCAAGCGCGCCCATGCGGGTGAAATCCTCGACAATATGCTGGCCGGCAACGACAATGCGCAAGTCCCGCGCCACGGGTGCTTCCAGCGCTAGCAGCTGGAAGGCATCCTTGACTGCGGTCTCACGCAGATCCTCGAGTGTATCTACGCTGCTTAGGACCTTCTCGGCAAGGTCCAGGTCGGTTTCTAGCAGAGAACGGGTAGCGGAATTGAGCGCAGTGCGCACGAAATCCGCCATCAGTGAAATGTCGTGCTTAAATTCCCGGAGTTGGTTTCGGTACACCCTACGCATGTGAAAAAACTATAGTCTCTGGAGCTCGGTGGCGCTGAGGTTTGGCCCCCGCGTATAGCCCCGAAACCTATAGGCCCGAAAACTATTAACCACCACTGTTTTCGATGTCGGCGCCGTCCGGGACAGTCTCGTCCTCCGGGTCGTCCAGCCAGCCCTCCGGCAGGGCCACCTTTGCGGGGGATCCCTGGCGGCCGCGGGCGCCGTCGGCGTCCTCCGCCAGGGCGGGGGAGTCCCATACGTCGGCAAGTGCAGACTTCAGCTCGTCCAGGCTGCTCACCCGGGACAGGCTGCGGCGCAGTTCCCCGCCGGCGGGGAAACCGCGTAGGTACCACGTCATGTGCTTGCGCAGGTCACGGCAGGCCTTCTGCTCGCCGTCGTGGGCGGCCAATAGTTCCGCGTGGCGCAGGATGATGCGCGCTACCTCGCCCAGGGTGGGTTCGCTGGGGATCGGCAGGCCGCGCAGCTCGGCGGAGAGCTCCGCGAAGAGCCACGGGCGGCCCAGGCAACCCCGGCCTACGACCACGCCGTCGCAGCCGGTCTGCTCCATCATGGCGCGGGCATCCGTGGCCTTAAAGATGTCGCCGTTGCCCAGCACGGGGATGCCCGTGTGGGCCAGGTGCTCCTTCAGGCGCGCGATCTCGTTCCAATCCGCGTGACCGGAGTAGCGCTGTGCTGCGGTACGGCCGTGCAAAGCCACAGCGGCCGCACCCTCTTCCACGGCGATGCGGCCGGCATCCAGGTGGGTGTGGTGCTGGTCGTCGATTCCCACGCGCATTTTCACGGTCACTGGAATGTCCGTGCCTTCCGTGGCCTTAACCGCGGCAGCCACGATGTTTCCAAAGAGCCTGCGCTTGTAGGGCAGGGCGGAGCCGCCGCCACGTCGGGTGACCTTGGGTACGGGGCAGCCGAAGTTCATGTCGATGTGATCGGCGAGGTTCTCGTCGACGATCATCTTGGCCGCCTTGTAGGTGTACTCCGGGTCGGTGGTGTACAGCTGCAGGCTGCGGGGATCCTCGTCTGGTGCGAAGGTCGTCATGTGCAGGGTTTTCGGATTGCGCTCGACCAGAGCGCGAGCCGTCACCATTTCGCAGACGTACAGCCCGGCGACGGAGCCCATGCGTTCGCGCTCCTGTTCGCGGCACAGGCTGCGGAAGGCCACGTTGGTTACGCCTGCCATCGGGGCGAGTACGACGGGGGAGTCGAGCTGCATCTTGCCGATCTGCAGCCCTTTGAACTGCTGGTTGGACTGTGGCGCTGCGTCGGGCGAACCAGCCGGGGTGGTTGAGTCCTGCGGGGTGGTGGAGGTGGGGGTTGCGGTCGATGTAGTCACGGCCACCATTGTCACACTGGGGAGGGACGAATACCAAAGGGCGTCAATAACCAAAGAGCGCCAATAAATGTTCAACAATTCGCATGAGGGGCGAGGGCGAGCCACGTCACGCTTATGTAGGCTGAGGAAAGGAGCGGAGAAACCGCTAAACAGCTATGGAGGAGGAACCGATGTCTGAGCGCATCGCCAACGAGTTCTACAGGTCCAAGGTCATGTCCGCCGACGAGGCGGCGCAGTTCATCAACCACGGCGACAAGATCGGCATGTCCGGCTTCACGGGAGCGGGCTACCCCAAGGCGCTGCCGACGGCCATTGCCGAGAAGGCTAAGGAACTGCACGGTCGCGGGGAAGACTTCCAGATCGACCTTTTCACCGGCGCCTCCACCGCACCTGACTGCGACGGCGTGCTGGCCGAGGCCGATGCTGTGCGCTACCGCACCCCCTACGCCTCCGACCCGGTGATGCGCAAGAAAATCAACGCTGGCGAAATTAAGTACCAGGACATCCACCTCTCCCACCTCGGCCAGCAGGTCGAGGAAGGCTTCTTTGGACAGCTGGACGTAGCCGTTGTAGAGGCCGTGCGTATCGACGAGGCGGGCAACATCATCCCGTCCTCGGCAGTGGGCAACAACGTGGAGTACCTCAACTCCGCCCGCAAGATCATTATCGAGGTCAACGAGTGGCAGTCCCTTGACCTGGAGGGCATGCACGACATCTACAAGATCCAGGACCTGCCGAACCGCACCCCGATCCCGATCAACCGCCCCGGCGACCGCATCGGCACGCCGTACATCCCGGTAGACCAGAACAAGGTCGTGGCCGTGGTGAAGACCAACGCCGAGGATCGCAACGCACCGTTCAAGCCGACCGACGAGATCTCCGAGAAGATCGCCGGGCACTTCCTGGACCTCCTCGAGGGAGAGGTTGAGGCCGGTCGCCTGACCTACGACGGCTACATCATGCAGTCCGGCGTGGGCAACGTGCCGAATGCCGTGATGGCGGGTCTGCTGGACTCCAAGTTCGAGAACATCCAGGCCTACACTGAGGTGATCCAGGACGGCATGCTGGACCTTATCGACAACGGCAAGATGACCGTCGCTTCCGCAACCTCCTTCGCGCTGTCCCCGGAGTACGCCAAGAAGATGAATGAAGAGGCGAAGCGCTACCGCGAGCACATCGTCCTGCGCCCGCAGCAGATCTCCAACCACCCGGAGGTCATCCGCCGCACGGGCCTCATCGCCTCCAACGGCATGATCGGCTGTGACATCTACGGCAACGTGAACTCCACGAACGTGTCTGGTTCGCGCATCATGAACGGCATCGGTGGCTCCGGCGACTTCACGCGCAATGCCTTCCTGTCCACCTTCATCTCCCCGTCCACGGCCAAGGATGGCGCCATTTCCGCCATCGTGCCCTTCGCCTCCCACGTCGACCACACGGAGCACGACGTGATGGTCATCATCACGGAGTACGGCTACGCGGATCTGCGCGGCCTGGCACCGCGCGATCGCGTGCCGAAGATCATCTCCGTTGCGCACCCGGACTACCGTCCACTGCTGGAGGAGTACTACGAGCGCGCCTGCGCCGAGGGCAACCACCTGCAGACCCCGCACGACCTGAAGACCGCCTTCAGCTTCCACCTCAACCTGGCGGAGAAGGGATCCATGAAGGGCTAGCGCTGGTGCTAGTCTCCGGCTCCGGCACAGCGCCGGCGCTGTGCTAGGGGGCAATTTTCTGCTTCAAAGAAACGTTAGATAGAATGCTCCCGTTGGGCCTTTAGCTCAGTTGGTAGAGCTACGGACTTTTAATCCGCAGGTCGCGGGTTCGAGCCCCGCAGGGCCCACGTTCGCGATTACCCCGTCGGGGCGCTTCCATGGAGATCATGGTCGCGCCGCGGCGGGGTTTTGCGTTGCCTGCGGCTGTCTATTTCTCCACTTCACCGGGCGATTTGTTCTGGCGCTCGCACCTGGTTTAAACTGTTCAAGCTGCTAAGGAAAGCTAGAGTTTCTTGCTGGCTTACTTTGTAGAGCTCCCATCGTCTAGAGGCCTAGGACCCCGCCCTTTCACGGCGGTAACACGGGTTCGAATCCCGTTGGGAGTACGGCCCTGTGGCGCAGTTGGTTAGCGCGCCGCCCTGTCACGGCGGAGGTCGCGGGTTCAAGTCCCGTCAGGGTCGCCATAAAAGACCTCATGGAGAGCCTTTCCGGTGCTTTTCGCGCCGGGGAGGTTCTTTTTCTTTTTGTCTTTCTTTGTGACGCCCCTAGCTTGCGTGTTGGACACTTCAACAGTGACGTGAAAGCCTGCCAGAAATGACGTTTGAACAGCTGATTTGCTTAAGAACTTTGACACTGTGTAGAGTCTATTCTCGTGCAACGGACGGCTTAGACAAGTTGTTGTCTGGTCGTTTTATTTAGTTGCGCAGGCAAGATTGGCCCTGTGGCGCAGTTGGTTAGCGCGCCGCCCTGTCACGGCGGAGGTCGCGGGTTCAAGTCCCGTCAGGGTCGCTTCGATGTTCGAATCGGAAGCGGTCGGGCAACGAAGGCCAGATAGCTCAGTTGGTAGAGCGTTCGCCTGAAAAGTGAAAGGTCGCCGGTTCGATCCCGGCTCTGGCCACATTCCACCCCGGTAGCGGAAAGCTACCGGGGTTTTGCCGTACGTACACTGGGGGCTAGAAGCTAGCACAGCTACTAGAGGATAAGAAGAGCAATAGGGAAGGGAGCCCCAGCAGTATGTCAGGCACCAAGAGCATCGTTCACGATCAAGAGCAGAGCCGCTTCGTCATCTACGTGGACGACCAGGAGGCAGGCTTCGCCGAGTACTCCCAGGAGGGCAACGTCCGCGACTTCAACCACACCGTGGTGGATCCAGCGTTCCGTGGCCAGGGGCTATCCAAGCCGCTGATTAGCGAGGCTCTGCTGGAGACCAAGGAGGCGGGGCTAAAGATTAAGGCCAGCTGCTCCGCTGTCGCGGCCTTCGTGGAGAAGAATCCGGACTTTAAGGAGCTGCTGGCCTAAGCTCTGGCTGCGCGCCTAGATGTTGTTCTGCATGTCGTCGACCCACTTCACGGCGTCGACGAGCGGGGTGTTCTGGTTGGGCTTGCGGGGGCGAATCTTCGCCGGGATGCCCGTCAGGATGGAGTTCGGGGGAGCGTCCTTGGTCACCACCGCGTTGGCGCCGATCGCGGAGCCCTCGCCGATGGTGATGGGGCCCAGCACCTTCGCGCCTGCGCCGATCATCACGCCGTTGCCGATGGTGGGGTGGCGCTTGCGCTGTACTAGTTCGGAGCCGCCGAGCGTCACACCGTGGTAGAGCATGACGTCATCGCCGATCTCCGCGGTCTCACCGATAACTACACCCATGCCATGGTCGATAAAGAATCGACGGCCAATGGTGGCGCCCGGGTGGATCTCAATGCCGGTGAACCCGCGGGTCGCTTGGCTAATGATGCGTGCGATGCCCCGGTGCCCGCGCTTCCACAGTGCGTGGGATACGCGGTGCGCCCAGATGGCGTGCAGGCCGGAGTACACAATGGCGTTTTCTACGTCTCCGCGCGCCGCTGGGTCGTGTTCGCGGGCATTGGCCAGGTCTTCGCGGATGCGTCCAAGAATGCTCAACGGTGTGGTCTTTCGGTTGGTTGGGTATCGGCTTTAAAGCTTTCGCAGCCACTATAACGAGAAGGCGCTGCCCCCTATTCCACCGCTGGGTGGAAAGGCGGTAGCGCCTACTTGCCTGCAGCCAGTAGCTACTGGACAGCCGCGGCCACTAGATTCACTAAATTGCGGCCGACTGCCAGAGCGGAATTAGTCGCGCAGGTCGTCGAACAGCAGGGTGGAGACGTAGCGCTCGCCGAAGTCGGGGACGATGACGACGATGGTCTTGCCCTCGTTCTCGTCCTTCTGAGCTTCCTGCACGGCTGCCCACACGGCTGCACCGGAGGAGATGCCGGAGAGGATGCCCTCAGAGACAGCCAGCTCGCGGGCGGTCTTGGTTGCGTTCTCCAGCGGAGCGTCAATTACGCGGTCCAGGATGTCCTTGTTCAGGTTCTCCGGGAAGAAGTTGGTGCCCAGGCCCTGGATCTTGTGCGGGCCGAAGCGGCCCTCGGTCAGCAGCGGGGAGTCCGCCGGCTCCACGCCGACGATCTCGATCTTGTCGTTCTTCTCCTTAAGGTACTTAGCCGCACCGGAGATGGTGCCGCCGGTGCCCACGCCGGCAACGAAGATGTCTACTTCACCGTCGGTGTCTTCCCAGATCTCCGGGCCGGTGGTGTTGTAGTGGATCTCCGGGTTTGCCGGGTTGGCGAACTGGCGGGCCAGGATGGCGTTGTCGGTGTTCTCGACGATCTCGTTGGCCTTGTCGACTGCGCCCTGCATGCCGGCGGAGCCCGGGGTAAGGACCAGCTCTGCGCCCAGAGCACGCAGCATGATGCGACGCTCGTTGGACATGGTCTCCGGCATGGTCAGGACTACCTTGTAGCCCTTAGCGGCGCCGACCATGGCCAGCGCGATACCGGTGTTTCCGGAGGTTGCCTCGACGATGGTGCCGCCCGGCTTCAGGGTGCCGTCCTTCTCGGCTGCCTCGATGATGGCCTTACCGATGCGGTCCTTCACGGAGTTGGCCGGGTTAAAGGCCTCCAGCTTCAGCAGGACGTTGGCCTTCAGGCCTTCGCCGTATGCGCCCAGCTTAACTAGCGGAGTTCCGCCGATGAGGTCGGTGATGTTGTTGTAAATCTTCGCCATTGGGGCGATCCTTTCGTTCTAGACTGATCGGTCTATACCGGGTAGTCTACACTGCTCGTTCGCTGGGCACCACTGTGATTCCTCGTTGCTTGCTTGACCACTGTGTTTAAGGGTGCCTAATGATTCTTATTGACGCCCCTACGCGCCCAAGCTTCGCCAGATTCTCAGGCACGGCAGCAGGGGATTTGGTTCAATGGCAAACATGACTACCGAAAACCAGAACTACGAAAACATCCAGGTGGCTGTCAACGGCGCCGTTGCGACCATCACCCTGAACCGCCCGAAGGCCCTCAACGCGCTGAACAGTGGCGTGCTCTCTGAAATTGTTCCGGCAGCGGAGTCGCTGGACGCGGATCCGCAGATCGGCGCCATCGTCATCACTGGCAGCGAAAAGGCATTCGCCGCCGGCGCGGACATCAAGGAAATGAAGGATGAGACCTACCCCGAGGTGGCAGAGAAGCGCCTGTTCGGCGACTGGGAGAAGCTGGCACAGCTGAAGACCCCGCTGATCACCGCCGTATCCGGCTTCGCCCTGGGCGGCGGCTGCGAGCTGGCGATGCTCGGCGACATTCTGCTGGCCAGCGAGAGCGCAAAGTTCGGCCAGCCGGAGATTACCCTGGGCATCATCCCGGGCATGGGTGGCACCCAGCGCCTGACCCGCGCAGTCGGCAAGTACAAGGCCATGGATCTGATCCTCACCGGTCGCATGATGGATGCCGAAGAAGCTGAGCGCAGCGGCCTGGTTTCCCGCGTGCTCCCGGCAGAGGGCTTCGCCGACGAGGTGCAGAAGGTAGCCGCCAAGGTGGCAAGCATGTCCCACGTCGCAACGGCTGCCGCCACCGAGATGGTGGACGAGGCCTACCGCTCCACCCTGGAAGAGGGCGTGGAGGCGGAGCGCCAGCAGTTCTGGCGACTCTTCGACACCGCGGATCAGAAGGAAGGCATGACGGCCTTCGTGGAGAAGCGCAAGCCGGAGTGGCAGCACCGCTAAACGCGCTGCCGGGCACCATTCCTGGCACAATTGCGGATATGTCGCATTCGAAGCAAGTCAACCGCACCATTGACCTGTCCATACATGACGTCTACGAGGTCGTCACCAGTGAGGCGTTCCTACTGACGGACGAAGGAATGGTGGAGCAAACGGAATCCCAGATCATCGAGGCCGAGCGGGAGGTTCTGCCCGATGGTCGGGTATGGGCGCGGGTTGGCGTGAGGGCGTCACAAAAAGAACTAGAAGATCTCTCCAAGGACGGCGAGGCGCCCATCGCATATCAAGAGACCTATGTTTCGCACCCGGATGAGACCGGTGCGTTCGAGGTGAAGGCCGAGATGGATCTGCCGCTGAAGATGGGGACGATGGATACCCACTTCGTCTACGCGCCTATCGCTGAAGGTAGCGGGGAGGTCGCCGCAGAGGGTGCGGCGGAGACTGCAGTGGAGGCGATTCTGACCGCAGACGTGTCGGTACCGCTGATCGCCGGAAGGCTGGAAAAGCATCTTTTGAAGGCTGCCGACAAGACGGTGGACAACAGTTTGGCGCGTATCAAAAACCTAGGTAGCGCTTAGCTTTTTCTGAGAAAACCCAGTCGATTAGCCCCGATAAGGTTGTGTGCGCTCCCGTCTCTTTTTGTAAAAGAAACATGGGGGCAGTTTTGGGGGTAGCAAGGGGGTGAACTATACTCCCTCTCACACGACGTCTTAGCCCTTCGGGGTGGGCGCCACAGGTCAAGTTTGAGGAGTGAACCAGGTGGACCAGCAGCGGCAACGCGATGACGACGACGTCATCATTTCTGCGCTGAATTCTCTAAAGAACGCGACCGGCATTCCGGTGACCATGTACGCCACGAGCTCGGCGGACGGAAAGCTGCGGATCTCCAAGTGGGTGGGCCTGCGCACCCCAGCACTGCACAACCTCGAGATCGCTCCGGGTGCGGGAGTTGGTGGCCGCGTGGTGACCACCCGCCGCCCAGTGGGAGTTTCTGATTACACCCGGGCAAAGGCCATCAGCCACGACTTCGATCGCCACATCCGCGATGAGGGCCTGCACTCCGTCGTCGCAGTTCCCGTGATTGTGAAGCGGGAAGTCAGGGGCGTTCTCTACGCTGGTGTTCACTCGCGGGCCCGCATGGGCGACAAGGTGCTTGAAGAAGTAACCATGACTGCTCGCTGCCTGGAACAAGATATTGCGGTTAATGAGGCGCTGCGCACTAATGACGCTGGGCGGGGTGCGGCCGCGGGGGCGTCCGCAAATAAGCAGGTGCGTTCGATGTCCGGTGCGGAATGGGAGCAGGTGCGCGCTACGCACAGCAAGCTGCGCATGCTCGCCAACCGTGTAGATGACGATGACCTGCGTCGCGACCTCGAAGTGCTGTGCGACCAGATGGTTTCCCCAGTGCGCGTGAAGCAGACCACCAAGCTTTCAGCGCGCGAGCTCGACGTACTGGCCTGCGTGGCGCTGGGCCACACGAACGTGGAGGCTGCAGCCGAGATGGGTATCGGTGCGGAGACTGTGAAGAGCTACCTACGCTCCGTGATGCGCAAGCTCGGTGCGCACACTCGTTACGAAGCGGTAAACGCCGCGCGACGCATCGGCGCATTGCCCTGATATCAATTTTGCGAGGCCCTTGAGTAGCTTCAGGCAGCTCTAAACAATCGCTCCGCTTTGCACGGGGCGATTTTTTTATAGGCTGGGTGGCGTGAAAGACAGCTTCGTAGTGACAGGTGGAACCAGACTGCAGGGCGCCATCAAGGTATCCGGCGCCAAGAACAGCGTGCTTAAGCTAATGTCGGCGGCGCTTTTAGCACCCGGAACCACCACGTTGACCAATTGCCCCGAAATCGCCGACGTGCCCTACATGGCAGAAGTTCTGCGTGGCCTGGGTTGTGAGGTGGAGCTCGATGGCGACGTCGTGCGCATCACGACCCCGGAGAGTATCGAGTACAACGCAGACTTTGAGGCCGTGCGTCAGTTCCGTGCCTCCGTTGCTGTGCTGGGGCCGCTAACCTCGCGATGCCACAAGGCGCGGGTTGCTCTTCCCGGTGGTGACGCCATCGGTTCCCGTCCCCTCGATATGCACCAATCCGGCCTAGAGCTGCTGGGTGCAACCACCAAGATCGAACACGGTTGTCTGGTCGCTGAAGCGGAGGAGCTCCATGGCGCACAGATCAAGCTGGACTTCCCCTCGGTGGGCGCAACAGAGAACATTCTGACTGCTGCGGTGCTGGCTGAGGGCACAACCACGCTGGACAATGCGGCGCGCGAGCCGGAGATCGTGGATCTGTGCGACATGCTGGTGGCGATGGGCGCGAAGATCAGCGGCGCTGGTTCCAACACCATCACCGTCGAGGGCGTGGAGCGACTCAACCCGGTGGACCACGAGGTTGTCGGCGACCGCATCGTCGCAGGTACCTGGGCATACGCTGCAGCTATGACGCGGGGAGACATCACGGTTGGCGGTATCGATCCGCAGCACCTGCACCTGGTTCTGGAGAAGCTAAAGCTCGCCGGGGCACAGGTGGAGACGTACCCGACCGGCTTTAGGGTGGTGCAGCACGAGCGCCCCAAGGCGGTGGACTACCAGACGCTTCCTTTCCCCGGATTCCCAACTGACCTGCAACCCATGGCGATTGCGCTGTGCACGGTGAGCGAGGGGATGAGCGTGATCACGGAAAACATCTTCGAGTCCCGCTTCCGGTTTGTCGATGAGATGATGCGCCTGGGTGCGGACGCCAGCATCGACGGCCACCACG
The DNA here is from genome assembly GCF_039907245.1 of Corynebacterium sp. c24Ua_83. Classification (NCBI taxonomy): domain Bacteria; kingdom Bacillati; phylum Actinomycetota; class Actinomycetes; order Mycobacteriales; family Corynebacteriaceae; genus Corynebacterium; species Corynebacterium sp. c24Ua_83. The sequence continues at coordinate 43,886 of NZ_JASBOI010000017.1, forward strand.
TAGTTATCCGGGGTAGGGAACAGCTTTCCTCTGCGCCGGTGTGGAGCTCCGATATTCGTGCGGGCGCGGGCCTGGTGCTGGCCGGACTGGTGGCAGATGGGAAGACCGAAGTGCACGACGTCTACCACATCGACCGTGGCTACCCGGAGTTCCCGGAACAGCTGTGCTCACTGGGTGCAGAAGTGGAGCGGGTGCAGCGATAAAGGCTGAGCCGATTCAGCGCTTAAGGCTCAGTCCGTGCAGCGTTGAAAGCTGTATGCGGGTGCATGTGTCCTTTAGTCTGATTCCGCGCCCTGTAAAAAAGGCTCCTGGCCTGCGGGTTTGTGTTTGTTGTGGGGTGTGTGTACATTAATCCAAGTCAGCGCGACACAGCA
>NZ_JASBOI010000018.1:0-33546 GCF_039907245.1 Corynebacterium sp. c24Ua_83
CACTTGGCGCCCCCGCTGTGCGCCACTCGCCGCGCGCGGCGGGTATGTCCCACCCACGGGCGAAGCGATACCCTGGGGAACGTGAAGAACAATCGTCGGAACTCCCCAGCCCAACCCCGCAAACGTCTGCTCACCCCCGCCAACGTGCTGAAAAGCGCGCTCGGAATTGGGGCGGTCGGCGCGGCGGTCGCTGCGGCGTCATATAAAGAAACCTTAAAGTTCCAGCTACACGAGGTAACAGTGCCGCTGCTTGAGCCCGGCACGCTACCCGACGATTGGGATAGCTTTCGGCTGCTGCACGTCAGCGACCTGCACATGCTAGACAAGCAGAAGCAGAAGCAGGAATGGGTCGCCGCGCTGGACCGCCTGGACCCGGACCTGGTGGTCAACACAGGCGATAACCTCGGCGAGGAAGACGGCGTGCCGGGAGTACTCCGCGCGCTCGGGCCGCTGCTGGAACGCCCCGGAGTGTTCGTGTTCGGCAGCAACGACTACTTCGCGCCGCGCCCAGTGAACCCCTTCATCTACCTGCTGGGCAAGAAACGCAAGCCCTCCCAGGTGCAGCTGCCATGGAAGGGGCTGCGCGCGGCCTTCATCGAGCGCGGCTGGCACGACGCCTCGAACGCCACCGTCGAGTTCGCCATCGACCCCGCCGCGACTGGTTCGCTGACCAGCCCAGAGAAGATCAAGCTGGCTATCGCGGGCGTGGATGACCCTCACCACGATCTGGACGATTACTCGCGGATCGCAGGGCGCCCTAATAGTGACGCCGACCTGACCATCGGGCTGAGCCACTCCCCCGAACCGCGCGTTCTGGACCGCTTCGCCGCCGATGGATACCAACTGGTGCTGAGCGGTCACACGCACGGCGGGCAGCTGTGCCTGCCGGGTGGGGGCGCCATCGTGACGAACTGCGGCATTGACAGGAGCCGGGCGCGCGGGCTTTCCCGTTGGACCGAACGTATGTGGTTGCACGTGACCAACGGGCTGGGCAGCTCTAAGTACGTTCCTTTCCGTATTTTCTGCCGTCCGTCGGCGACGTTGATCCACATTGTGGAGAAGTCGGCGGAGTAGCTGGGTAGTCCTGACTGGTTCCCGCGAGGGCTACGGGATTGCTGGGGCACCAAAAGGCCCGATACGCTGCCATTTTGAAAAATGCCCCCTGTGCGGGCTATAGTAATTCGAGTTGCAGCCGCTGGCTTTGCACAGTTCGCAAAACTAACGTGCCGCTCCAGACCGGGATATGGCGCAGCTTGGTAGCGCACCTCGTTCGGGACGAGGGGGTCGCAGGTTCAAATCCTGTTATCCCGACCATTAGAACCCGCTGGCACCGAAACGGTGCTGGCGGGCTTCGTCGTTGTCGGGAACCTGGGAACCCCGGCGGGCCGCAGCCAGCACCCCACCCAGCGCTCAACCCAGCAAATCCCCTGCACATGCGGGCGCCAGGCCTGGCGCCCTGAACAGCCCTAAGTGGCGCCTGATAAACTGTGACCGTCGTATAACTATTCCGATCACGTCGCGTCGTGATGGACCGGAATTATTTTGCCGGCACCCCAGTGGATCACTTGAATAACTTTGACACCTTCAGGCCTCATTGGGCCCGCGATCTAGTTCGGCTCAGCACGACCTTCTGATGTCGGAGCTCAGCACGGCTCCGCGAGGTCGTCGCTTTGCGACGGCACCGTGATGTCGTACGTGGTTATTCAGTGAATATTCAAGGTGATCGAACAACTATAGAAACATTGGGGTGTTGAACCAACGTGGCTCTCCTTGCCATCCCCGTCACCGTCGCGGTGGCGCTCATCCTCGTTCCCTTGCTGGTCAAAACGCTTGATCGAAACGCTGGCTGGCCGTTAGGTCTGACCTTCCTGGGACTCGCAGGATATGTGATCAAGCACGCCGACCCGATACTTAACGGAGAGACAGCCACCTGGTCCGTCACCTGGATCAAAGGCTTCCTCACCGGCGCGAGCGGTGGAGCGGGTGCAGCCGGTGCAGGAGGCACAGCAGGCGCAGCCAGCGAAGGCAGCCTAGACCTGGCCCTGAAGATGGATTCCCTGGGGCTGTTCTTCACCCTCCTGGCGCTGCTCATCGGCGCGGTCGTTTTCATCTACTCCGCCGCTTACCTGCACAAGGGCGACAAGATCATGAGCTTCTACGTGCTCATGACCTCTTTCATGCTGGCAGTCCTTCTGCTGGTTCTGGCGGACGACGTTGCTCTGCTGTTCATCGGCTGGGAGCTGGTATCCCTGGCGTCGTTCTTCCTCATCGCCCGCTCGGGCTCCGGCGGCGAGGCCGGTTCCATCCGCACCCTCTTGCTGACCTTCATCGGTGGCCTGTTCCTGCTGGCGGCCCTGGCCATTGGCGTGATCACCACGGGCACCACCAACCTTTCGGCCATGCTGCACTCCCCCGCCTGGGAGGGCCAGGACGTGCGCCTGGCCATCGTCGCGGTTCTTATCGCCTTGGCCGCGTTCTCGAAGGCCGCGCAGATCCCCTTCCACTTCTGGCTGCCGGAGGCTATGGCCGCGGACACCCCGGTTTCCGCCTTCCTGCACGCCGCCGCTGTGGTCAAGGCTGGCGTGTACCTGTTGCTGCGCTTCTCCGGCCTGTTCGAGGGTGTGATGGCCTGGCACGTCCTGCTGATCGTCATTGGCATGACCACCGCCATCATGGGCGCCGTGTTCGCCATCCAGAAGACGGATCTGAAGAAGCTTACGGCCTACTCCACGGTCTCCCAGCTGGGCTGGATCGTCGCCACCATTGGTGTGGGCACTCCTTTTGCCATCAGTGCCGCGCTGGTTCACACGGCCGCCCACGCGCTGTTCAAGTCCTCGCTGTTCATGATCGCCGGCGTAGTTGACCACCAGGCCGGGTCGCGAGACATTCGTCGTCTCGGCCCGCTGTGGCGCCAGATGCCCTTTACTTTTGTGTCCGCTGTGATCGCGGCGGCGTCAATGGCTGCGATTCCACCGACCTTCGGCTTTGTATCGAAGGAAGGCATGCTCACCGCCTTCGAAGAAGCACCGTTTAGCAACGCCGGCGTAGTTACCCTGCTGGTAGCAGCGGGTATCGGCGCGCTAGCCACTTTCGTGTACTCCGCCCGTTATGTCTTCGGCGCATTCATCGACGGCCCGAAGGATGTCTCGCACGTCAAGGAGGCCCCGGCGAACCTGTGGATTCCCGCGGTGCTGCCGGGCGTGCTTTCCCTGCCGGGGGTCGCGTTCCTGGGCCTCTTCGACGAGACTCTCGACCAGGTCGTCGATGCCACGGGTCTGGGCCACGCTCACACACACTTGGCGCTCTGGCACGGCCTGACGGTAGCGCTCTGGATCTCTCTCGCGGTGCTGGTCGCGGGCGTCATTGTTGTTATTTATCGACGCCCCCTGCTCCAGCCGCTCGAGGGCAAGCGTCTCGGGGTGGCAACGGGCGCGGAGATGATCTCCGCATTCATCGAACGCTCGACCAAGGTGGGCCGCGCGTTTGGCCGCCTGGCGAACTCTGTGAACCCCAACCGGCACGTGGTGTGGATCTTCGCCTCGCTGATTGTGCTGGCGGGCTTCTCCCTGCTGGGGCCGGGTCGCCTGGAGGGGCTGGCGGATCTGCCGCCGCGTGTCGAGGGGATCGACAGCATCGTGGACCTCGTTGGCCTGGTGATTATCGGCTTGAGTGTGCTCGTGATGATTGGTACTCGCTCGCGCCTGGCTTCCGTGGTGCTGGTCGGTGTGGTCGGCGTGGGCGTTTCCTGGGTCATGCTGACACTAGGCGCACCGGACGTGGCCACCACCCAGTTGTTGGTCGAGTTCTGCGTGGTCGTCATCATGATGCTGGTGATCCGCCACCAGCCGCGCCTGTACCTGCGCGAAGGCGCAAACCGTACCCGCTTCGCCACAGTTCTGGCGGTGCTGGTCGGTGTGATTACCTTCCTGGGCGTGTGGCTGCTTATCGGCCGTCACGAGAAGCCCGCGATCGCGCAATGGTACTTGGAGAACACCCCGGAGATCTCCGGCGGCAACAACGTGGTCGCGGTCATCCTGGTGGAGTTCCGTGCCTTCGATACCTTGGGCGAGCTGACGGTGCTGGGCATGGCGGGCATCGTCATCGCCGCGCTGATCAAGTCCATCCCCCGCTCCCCGGTTCCGGGCTACGGTCCGGGTTCCACCGCGGAGCTGTTCCGCGCCCCGGGTTCCACCCGCTTCCCGGATGTGCACAAGGTTCCGGAGCTGGCGCCGTTCTACTCCAAGTACCTGCGCTCCACGCACCTGAACTCCATTAACTCGCGGATGACGATGTACCCGCTGATCCCGATTCTGGCGCTGCTGTCCGCCGCCACGTTCTGGCGCGGCCACCAGTCCCCCGGCGGCGGCTTCGTCGCCGCCCTGATCGCGGCCTGCGGCATCTTCATGTACTACCTGGCGCAGGCTCGGGCCAAGAAGATGTTCACCGACCAGGTGGCCTACACCTTCGTCGGCGCGGGCATAGCGATGGCGCTGATCACCGGCCTGATCGGCTACTTCAAGGATGGCTTCCTATCCCCAATCCACGCCGAGATTTTGGGCCAGCACGTGTCCACCTCGCTGATCTTCGACGGCGGCGTGTACCTGGCAGTGCTCGGCCTGATCGTCATCGTCATCAACCAGATGGGCGGCCGCGAGCGTCCGGGTACTGACCCGGCAACGCTGAAGTCTAAGTTCCGCGCCCAGACTGCCACTCAGAAGATGGGCTTGAACTCCAAGGGCAAGCGCCCCACTCCCATTGAGGGCAAGGCGGATCCCGCCAAGAAGCCATCGCCTGTGGCTGTGACTGTCGGCGGCAGCAACATCCCGCTCAACCCCTCCCAGGTCTCCGCTGCTGCGAAGGCTGCGGAGGAGGCCCATCGGGCCGAGCGCGAGGCGGCCCGCGCGCCGGTGAAGAACCTCAAGGATGGATCTGAGGCCAAGGCTGTGGAGCCTGATGGCCTCACAAAGAAAGAACAGGACGAGAAGAAGGGAGAGAACCAGTGATCATCGCAGCTATCATCGCCATCCTGATGGGCGGCGGCGTGTACCTGGTGATGCAGCGCGGAATGCTGCGCATCATCATGGGCATCACGCTGATGAGCCACGCGGTTAACCTCCTGATCCTCGCTGCGGGCATCGGCGCGTGGCGCATGGATCCGCTGATGGATCGCGCGACCCCCGAGCAGGCAGCCGACCCGCTACCCCAGGCGTTCGTGCTGACGGCAATCGTGATCTCCATGGCCTCCACCGCCGTGATGCTGGCCATGGCCGCGCTCGGCCGCGACGACGACACGTTCGGCAGCGACGACGTAGAGACCGCCTCCCGCCGCCTGCGCACCCTGCAGACGATGGGCTGGAAGAACTACGAGGAAGCCAAGGCCCACGGCGGAGTGGTCAAAGAGCACGAAGATAAGAAGCTCGGTGCGAACGACTACACGGAGGTCCACTCCACCGCCGATGAGGACGGCCCAGACGAAGCCGCGGCCAGCACCACCGGCAAGGAACGTAAGGACGAACAGAAGGGAGCGCAGAAGTAATGACCGAAGGTTCCCTCCTCAGTCTGTTTATCGCCATCCCGTTGCTGGCTGCGGCCGCTGCCGCGATGGCTCCGTGGATGAGCCTCCGCCGCGCGCTGGGCCTGCTGGTGCCGGCATTCGGCATCGTCGGCGGCGTCTGGGTCCTGGTGAAGGTCAACGAGCCGAACACGGTGCTGGTCGATAACGTCGGCGGGTTCGTCGGCGGTATCTCCATCCCGCTGGCCGCCGACAATCTGGCGGGCATTATGATCCTGACGACCTCCGTTGTCGCCCTGATCTCCAACTGGTTCGCCGACGTCGTCGGCGAGACGCGCACCCGCTTCTACCCCGCCCTCACGCTCATGTTGATCGGCGGCGTATGGGGTGCGCTGCTGACCGCGGACTTGTTCAACCTGTTCGTGTTCATCGAGGTCATGCTGATGCCCTCCTTCGGCCTGCTGGCGATGACCGGCACGTGGGCTCGCCTGGCGGCGGGCAGGATGTTCATCATCGTGAACCTGGTGACCTCCCTAGTGCTGCTGAGTGGCGTGGTACTGGTCTACGCCGTGGTGGGCACCACCAACCTCGCCGCCCTGGCGGGGGCAGCCGGACCCCGCGGCACCGAGTTTGCCGAAGGAGTCTTCGGCAACCAGTGGCAGCTAGTGATCCCGCTGGGCGTGGTTCTGCTGGCGCTGGCCGTGAAGGCGGGCGTGGCGCCGGTCCACACCTGGCTGCCCCGCGCCTACCCTTCCACCTCCCCGGCCGTGATGGCGCTGTTCTCCGGCCTGCACACCAAGGTCGGCATCTACGCGATTTTCCGCGTGTACCTGACCATCTTCGAGGGCGACCCCACCTGGTCCTGGGCCATCCTGGTGATCGTGGTGCTGGGCATGCTGATCGGTGGTTTCGCCGGCCTGGGCGAAACCACGATGCGCAGCGTGATCGCCTACCAGATGGTCAACGGCATCCCGTTCATCCTGATCAGCCTCGCATTCCTCAGCCACGATGCGCGCCTGATGATCAGCGCCGGGCTGTTCTACATGCTGCACCACATGATCGTCGCCGGGGCCCTCATTATGGCCTCCGGTGCGATCGAGGAGACCTACGGTTCCGGCCGCGTGCGCAAGCTCTCCGGTCTCATGCGCCGCGACCGCTTCGTCGCAGTCGTCTTCGCAGCTGGTGCGCTGGCAATCGTCGGCCTGCCGCCGTTCTCCGGCCTGTGGGGCAAGCTGGCTCTAGTCTTCGGCGTGGCCCAGGACGGCACGTGGAAAACCTGGCTGGTCATCGGCGCAATCATCGTCTCCTCCATCGGCGCCTTGGTTTCCATGATCTACGTGTGGCGCGAGGTGTTCTGGGGGCGCCAGATGAACGCCAACGAGGCCGACCCGGAGCTGCGCGTACCGCGCCGTTACGTGTGGCCGTCGGCAGTCATGATGCTGATCTCCGTGGGCATGTTCATCGGCGCCGGGCCGATCTTCCAGCAGGTCAACAAGGCCGCCGATAATCTGACCGACACGACCGCTTATGTCGAGGCAGTCCTCGGCGATCCGGATGAAGCCGTCGGCGCGGTCCTGCCGCCCGGGCCGAGCGGATTGGATAACGTCGACACCGAAGCCAATGCCGCCGCCAGCGCCAAAGCCAACGTAAAGACCGACAAGGAGCAGCAGGCTCAGGACGGGAAGGGCCACTAAGCCATGGCAAAGTTCAATATTGTCCAAGCAGTGAAGTCCACCGGCCACGCGCTGAAGTACGCCGCCTGGCTGACCGGGCAGATCATCAAGGAGTCGGTCGTCATGGCGACCGATACCCTCGGCACCGGCCGCAACATCGCGCCGGTGGTGATCTACTACCCGCTGCGCGTGACCAGCGAGCGGGACATCGCAGCCCTCATCGCCTCGATCACCATGACCCCCGGAACGCTCTCCCTAGGCGTAACCGGCCCGAAGGAGGTCGACTACGACGCAGCCGCCGGCGAGCGCAGCACTAAGGATGCCTTCGCTGTGGCCCGCTCGGAGTTCAACACCCACGGCCTGGACCACGTCCAGCGCTTCCTCGCGGTACACGCCATGTACGGCGCGGACCCGGAAGAATTGCTGGCCAGCCTGGCGGACATGGAGGAGCACCTCGCCCCGTCGGTGAAGGATAAGCCGCTGCACTTCGATGTGCAGTACCTGGTGGAGAAGGGCCGCCCAGGCCCACGTGGCTTCCGCGGTTCGCGCGGTGGCCGCGCATCCGACGAGACGGTCTTCGACGTGGAGAAGGTGGATTCCACTCCGCACGCCGCCGCGTTCGTCGCCGCGATCCTGCAGTCCGACGAGGAGGAGAAGAACCCCTCCGACGTGCGCGACATGGATCGCAAGGAGCGCTACGAGATCGCCCGCCGAAACGCCGAGCGCGCCAAAGCCCGGATCTCCAATGCAACCCCCGATATTGATACTTTCCGCGGGGACAACCTGGGGGCGTCCAAACCCGACCAGGAAGGCCGCACCAAACCGGGAGAGACCTTGTACGACCCGTTGTATCCGAAGAACAACCCGAAGGAAGGCAAGTAGATGGAGCCCAGGGACCTACTAAATATCCTGGTGGGCATCGCCGCCGCCATTGTTGTTGTCGCGCTGTTTACGGTGCTGTGGCGCGCTGTTTCTACGCATAATGACGCCCGCCGCGCCGTCCTTTCCGACATGGTGTTTATGGCGATGGCAGGCCTGTTTTTGTGTTATTCGATCTTCCACCGCACGGCGATCACCTATGAGGTCGCACTGTTCGCCGGCCTGTTCGGCGCGCTGTCGACGATCGCTTATGCCCGCATCATTTCTCGAGGGAGGCGCTAAATGTCCACAACTGTCCTCGCCGCCGCCGGCGAAATGGTCGAGTTCAGCGAGCCGGGTTGGCTCGGCGCGATTACCGCGGGTGTGCTCGCCATTCTCGGTGCGATCTTCATCTTTGTTTCTGCCCGCGCGATGTACCTTGCTCCGGACGCCCTCAGTCAGGTCAACATGGTCGGTCCAGCTGTCGGCGTGGGGCTTCCCCTGCTGATCAGCGCCAACTTGGTTTACTCCTGGTCGACGGAAGGGTTTGTGCTGGGCGAGTTGATCCGCGCGATCGTCGCCATCACTGCGCTGCTGGTGATCGGCGCCGTCGGTTCATACGTGATGGGCCGCGCGCTGCATGCGACGCACTGGGACCACACCGTGCCGCTGTCCGGTGGTCAGCGGGCGAAGGAGCCCAAGTAGCGCCTGCGGGCGCAACTTCAAGACCAGTAGCGCCAATAGAAAACGAGTCCGCCCCCACTTCCTTGGTGGGGGCGGACTCGTTTTTGCTTTTGCGGGGGCGGAACTAGCCGACGACGGCGACGGCCTCAACGTCGATCTCGCCACGCATGGCCTTGGAATAGGGGCAGAATGCGTGGGCGTCTGCGACCAGCTCGTCGGCCTTGGCCTGGTCCACGCCGAAGACGGTGGCGGTGATCTTCGCGGACAGGCGGAAGCCCTCCGAAACCTTGTTCAGGGTGGTCTCGACGGCGACCTCCGGGGACTGGCTCATATCCACGCCAGCCTCCTTGATGGTCTTCTGCAGGGCGCCGTTGAAGCAGGCGGCCCAGCCTGCGGAGACCAGCTGCTCCGGGTTCGTGCCCTCGCCGGAGCCGCCCATTGCCTTCGGCGGGCGAACGTCCAGGTCGATCTGGCGGTCGTCGGTGGCTACGTGGCCGTCGCGGCCGCCGCCGGTAGAAAGTGCCTTTGCTGTGTACAGTGCCTCGCTCATGAGTGAACCAATCCTTTCGCCAAAACTGTCGTTGGTTGTCGTTAATTGCTGTTTGCCTCTTTGCGGCGCCCAGCCTACGTGAACCGGAGGGCGCCGCGCTGCGGCCAGTGGCGGCTACTTGCCGGTGAAGATTTCCTTCACCCGGTCGCGCAGGTTCTCGTCGACCTTGCCCCAGTAGGTCCAGCACTGTTCGGCCACCTGGTCAGACACACCGTCCATCGCGCCCGCGATGTTGTTTGCCAGGCGTTCCCGGGCGGCGTCATCCAGAACCTCGCGCACAAGCTGGCCCGCCTGGATGAAGTCATCGTCCTCCGGGTGGCGGACGTAAGCCCCGCGGGTTAGGTCGGTGCCGTGCAGGTCGTCGTACAGGCCCAGCTCCTCCGCGGCGGTCACGGCGGATTCCTGGCCACGGCCGAAGCCGTACTGGGACTCACCGGCGGCCACGCCCTGCTCGACGGCACCGGAGCCGTCGTTGACGTCGTTTACGCCCTCGCCGCGCTCGAAGCGGTTCGGGGAGTACACCGGGGTGCCGGCCGGCGGGAACTCCTGGTTACCCGCGCCGTCCTTGGCGGTGTAGTAGTTCTTCTCCGCCACCACGGAACGGTTGGAAGGCAGTTGGTGGAAGTTCACGCCCAGGCGGTAACGCTGGGTGTCGGCGTAGGCGAAGGCGCGTGCCAGCAGCATCTTGTCCGGGGAAAGGCCAATGCCCGGCACCAGGTTCGACGGTGCGAAAGCGGCCTGCTCGATCTGGGCGAAGAAGTTCTGCGGGTTCTCGTTCAGCGTGAAGTGGCCGACCGGGATCAGCGGGTAATCCTTCTGCGACCAGGTCTTCGTCAGGTCAAACGGGTTCCAGCGGTAATCCTCCGCCTCGGCGACCGGCATGATCTGCACCTTCACATCCCACGTCGGGTAGTCGCCGCGTTCGATGGCGTCATGAAGATCCTGGCGGGAGGAATCGAAGTTGCCCGAAGCTATGACCTTGGCGGCCTCGTCGTCGGTGTAGAAGTCCCAGCCCTGGCGGGTCTTGAAGTGGTACTTCACCCAGAAACGCTCGCCGGCGGCGTTGATCCACTGGTAGGTGTGGGAGCCGAAGCCGTCCATGTGGCGGAAGTCCGTCGGGATGCCGCGGTCGCCCATCAGGTAGGTCACCTGGTGCGCGGTCTCCGGGGAGCGGGTCCAGAAATCCCACTGCATGTCCGCGGAGCGCAGGCCGGAATCCGCCAGGCGCTTCTGGGAACGGATGAAGTCCGGAAACTTAATACCGTCGCGCAAGAAGAACACCGGGGTGTTGTTACCCACGATGTCGTAGTTGCCCTGCTGGGTGTAGAACTTCAGCGAGAATCCGCGCACGTCGCGCACCGCATCGGGGAAGCCCTGCTCGCCCGCGACGGTGGAGAAGCGGGCCAGCATCGGGGTCACGCGCCCTGGCTGGAACAGGTCCGCCTTGGTGTACTTGGAGACATCCTCGGTGATGGTCAGTTCACCAAAGGCACCGGAGCCCTTGGCGTGCACGTTGCGCTCCGGGATGCGCTCGCGGTTGAAGTGCGCGTGCTTTTCCACCAGGTGCACGTCGGAAAGCAGCAGCGGACCCTGCTGGCCCACGGTCGCGGAGTGCTCCTCGGTGCTGACCGGGGAACCGTTCACGTTCGTCGACGCCCCGGAGTAGGGGCATACGCCGCGGGAGGCGACGTCCTTTGCTGTGGTGATTGGGTCGTTATTGGTGCCGTCATTATTCGTAGCAGTCATGGGTACCTCCAGATACCTTATAGCTTTGGCTATGTAATCCACCTTGCCAGAATTTCCGCACCCGCGTGTTAGGCTTTGTCCATGACCAGCCAGGTGACCAGCAGTCAGGCGCACGATGCCGCTGTGACCGGCCTCGCCCTGCGCGCCGCTAGCGGCGACCGCCAGGCGCTGACCGAATTCATTTCCGCCACGCACGACGACGTGTGGCGTCTGCTGGCTCACCTGGCCGATACTGACCGCGCGGACGACCTTACGCAGGAGACCTACCTGCGTGTTTTGAGCGCCCTGCCGCGCTTCGCCGCCCGCTCCACGGCACGCACCTGGATCCTCTCCCTCGCCCGCCGCGTGTGGGTCGATAGCGTACGCCACGACATGGCCCGCCCCCGCAGTTCCGCCACGGAAATTGAGGACGCCACCAGCGCCACCCCCGCCGCCGAAACCACTGGCGGGCAAAGCTGGGCCGAGTGGGTGGACACTCGCGCCCTCATCGACCAGCTGGAGGCGGAACGCCGCGAGGCTCTGATCCTCACGCAGGTGCTGGGCTACACCTACGCCGAGGCCGCGAAGATCGCCAACGTCCGCGTGGGCACGATCCGCTCCCGCGTTGCCCGCGCCCGCGCCGACCTGGTTGAAATGGCTGGCGAGGGACGAGGTGGCGTCACCAAGAAAGAAAAGAACAAGCGCCGCTTCGGCGTAGCCTAACCCGGGTACAGCCACGCGACGCGGCGCGTTTAAGGAACGGCGGGGCCAACGGGCTAGGCTGGTTCACATGAGCACGAGCGCTAAAACCCCCGCTATCGCCCCCGATTCCGCCCTCCTGCTGCTATCTTTTGGCGGCCCGGAGAAGGCCGAGGATGTGGTGCCTTTCCTGGAGAACGTCACGCGCGGCCGCGGCATCCCCCGCAAGCGTTTGGAGAAGGTGGGCGAGCACTACTTTGCGCTCGGCGGCCGCTCCCCCATCAACGACCAAAATAAGCAGCTGATCCGCAACATCGAGGCTGAGCTGGCCCGGCGCGACATCGACCTGCCCGTGTACTTCGGCAACCGCAACTGGGAGCCCTATGTGGAGGACGCACTGCAGCAGATGTCCCGCGATGGCATTCGCCACGTGTATGTCTTCGCCACCAGCGCGTGGGGCGGTTACTCGGGTTGCTCGCAGTACCAGGAGGACCTGCGCCGCGCCATCGCGGCGTGCGAGGAGGCCGGCCTGGAGGCCCCGAAGGTGGAGCGCCTGCCGCAGTTCCACCGCCACCCAACGTTCATCGCAGAGTTCGCCCAGGCCGTGGATGAGGCCCGCGAGCAGCTGCGCGCCGAGCACGGCGAGGAGACCGCGGCGCAGGCCGACCTGGTTTTCACCGCGCACTCGGTGCCGACGGTGGCGGATAAGGCGGCGGGCCCGCACAAGTTCGGCGGGAATCTGTACTCCCAGCAGGTGCTGGATGCCTCGCGTTTGATCCAGCAGGCCAGCAGCTTCGCTAACACCCCTGGTAGTGGTGCGGATTACGGCTGGACTGGCCGGCTGGCCCGCCACGAGAACGTCGGCGGCCGTGGGGATGGGCCCGCGCACACGGGTGAGACTGTGGGTGTGGATGTCGGCGCTGGCACCGACCTGGACGTCGAGCTGGTGTGGCAGTCGCGCTCGGGTTCGCCGCATGTGCCGTGGCTGGAGCCGGACGTGTGCGACCACATCGAGGCGCGTGCGGAGTCCGGCAATAAGCGCGCAATTGTGCTGTGCCCGGTCGGCTTCATCACCGATCACATGGAGGTCAAGTGGGATCTGGATACGGAGGCCCGCGATGCCGCCGCGGAGGCGGGCATTCCCTTCGTGCGTGTTGCCACCCCGGGTTTGACCGCCGGTTTCGCGGGGATGGTGGTTGATCTTGTTGTTGGTGGTGACGCCCCCAGCGCCAACCTCTCCGAAGATCAGCAGGCCGCGCGCGATTTGGCGGCGAAGGTAGTCGGCGAGCTGGCGACGGTTCCGGACTTCGGCCGCACGTTCAACGGTACGCCATGTGCACCGGGGTGCTGCGGTAGCGAGGCCTAGCGGCCGGGGCGCTAAGACCCGGCGACCCGGCGCAGCGCTAGACACCGCGCCCGCCGCTTGGCCCGGGCGCGGTGTAGCAGGGCGCGGCTAGACCAGCAGTTCCGCGATCTGGATGGTGTTCAGAGCGGCGCCCTTGCGCAGGTTATCGCCCGCGACGACCAGCACCAGGCCGCGGTTTCCGTCGACGGTCTGGTCCTGGCGGATGCGGCCGACCAGGCTCTCGTCGATGCCCGTGGCAGCCAGCGGGGTGGGCACGTCCACGACCTTCACTCCCGGGGTCTCGGCCAGCAGCTTGCGGGCGGTGTCCGGGGTGATCTCGCGGTCGAATTCCGCGTGGATGGTCATGGTGTGGCCGGTGAAGACAGGCACGCGCACGCAGGTGCCGGCCACGCGCAGCTCGGGGATTCCCAGGATCTTGCGGGATTCGTTGCGCAGCTTCTGCTCTTCGTCGGTCTCCTCCGAGCCGTCGTCCACCAGGTTGCCAGCCAGCGGCAGGGCGTTGAAGGCGATGGGTTCCACGTAGGGGCCCAGGTCTTCGGCCTTGAGGGTGGAGCCGTCGTGTACCAGCTTTCGCAGGCCCTCTTCGTCGATGGCGCTCTCAGTGGCGACTAGGTCCAGCACCTGGCGCACCAGCGCGTCCACGCCGGCCAGCCCGGAGCCGGAAACGGCCTGGTAGGAGCTGACGTGCATCTGCTTTAGCCCCGCCGCCTTGTGCAGTGCGCCCATGACCGGCATGGCGGCCATGGTGGTGCAGTTTGGGTTGGCGATGATGCCCTTGGGCGGGTTCTTAACGTCCTGCGGGTTCACTTCGGAGACGACCAGTGGGACTTCCGGATCCTTGCGGAAGGCCGAGGAGTTGTCCACGACGATGGCACCGGCCTCGGCGAAGCGCGGGGAGTGCTCGCGGGAAGTCCCGCCGCCTGCGGAGAACAGAGCGATGTCGATGCCGCGTAGGTCCTCGGTGGCGGTGGCGGCGACGTCCTCGATGACGATCTGCTCGCCGCGGAATTCCAGCTTCTTACCCGCGGAGCGGGAGGAGGCGAAGAATCGTACCTTGTCCGCCGGGAAGTTCCGCTCGACGAGGATGTCGCGCATGACGCGACCGACTTGGCCGGTGGCTCCGACGACAGCGATGGTGGTCATTCGGGGATCTACCTCTTCTATCTGCTTAAGCTGCTATTTTAGCGTCCCGTCCCAGCGTACACGGTGGCTTCCGTCTCGCCGCCCAGCTGGAAGCGGTCGTGGATGGCGCGCACGGCCTTGTCCAGGTCGGTGTCGCGGATCAACACGGAGATGCGGATCTCGGAGGTGCTGATCAGTTCGATGTTTACGCCCGCGTCGCGCAGCGCCTCGCAGAAGTCAGCGGTCACGCCAGGATGGGACTTCATTCCAGCGCCGACCAGGGAGACCTTGCCCACGTGGTCGTCGAAGATAAGGTCCTGCCAGTCGTTCTGCTCCTTGATGCCCTTCAGCAGCTGCATCGCGCGGGTGGCGTCCGTCCGCGGGCAGGTGAAGGTGATGTCGGTGCGGTTGTTGTCGATCTTGCTGATGTTCTGCACGACCATGTCGATGTTGATCTCGGCGTCGGCAACGGCGCGGAAGACCTTCGCTGCCTCCCCGGGAGAGTCCGGGATGCCGAGGACGGCGATCTTGGCTTCGGAGCGGTCGTGTGCCACGCCGGTGAGTACTGCTTCTTCCATGGGAATATCCTCCATTGATCCAGAGACGAGGGTGCCGATGTCGGTGCTATACGAGGAGCGGACGCGCAGGGGCACGTCGAATGCGCGGGCGTATTCCACGCTGCGCAGCATCAGCACCTTCGCGCCGACGGCTGCCATCTCCAGCATTTCTTCGAAAGAGATTGTGTCGAGCTTCTGGGCGTCCGGCACAATGCGCGGGTCGGCGGTGTACACGCCGTCGACGTCGGAGTAGATCTCGCACACGTCGGCCTCGAGCGCCGCCGCCAGGGCGACTGCGGTGGCGTCCGAGCCGCCGCGTCCGAGGGTGGTCACATCGCGCGTTTCGCGGTTCACGCCTTGGAAGCCTGCGACGAGGCAAATCTTTCCAACGTCCAGGGCTTCCCGCACGCGGCCGGGGGTGACGTCCACGATGCGTGCGTTGCCGTGTCGCTCGGTGGTCAGCACACCCGCCTGCGAGCCAGTGAAGGATTGTGCCTCGGCACCGAAGGAGGCGATGGCCATGGCCACCAGCGCGTTGGAAATACGCTCACCGGCGGTTAGCAGCATGTCCATCTCGCGTGCGGGCGGCACGGGATTGACCTGCTCGGCGAGTTCCAGCAGGTCATCGGTGGTGTCTCCCATTGCGGAGCAGACGACGACCACGTCGTTACCCTGCTTTTTGGTTTCCACGATTCGCTCGGCTACGCGCCGGATCCTCTCCGCGCTTTCCAGCGAGGAGCCGCCGTATTTCTGAACGATGAGCGCCACTGGTTGTTGCCACCTTCCGGGTCTAGTCTTAATCAAACTTTAGACTACTTTGTCTGTTTCCCTGGGGCTAGGGTTCGAGTAACTCTTTTTCTTTCTGACGCCAACCTGCCCGCGCGCCACATGCGTCACATGCGTAACACGCGCGTCGCGGACTAATGTCCGACCCAGCCTCCGGCGTCCGATAAGGTACCCAGGGTACACAGTCGACAAAGAGGTGAGGGGCCACGATGCTCGAAAACAACGCGCTCGCAGTTGTTTTCGCACTTGGCTCCGCAATCACCATCGCCTGGGGGACGGTGGTGCGCCACCGCATCGCCGTCGCCTCCGGCGAGAATCGCAGCGGCGCCATCTGGGATGCCATCAAGCAGCCCATGTGGTGGGTCGGCGTGGCCAGCGCCCTGTTCGGATACCTCCTGCAGATCGTGGCACTGGCATTCGGAACGCTGCTGGTGGTGCAGCCGATCCTCGTGCTCTCCCTAATGTTCACACTGCCCCTGTCGGCGAAATACGACGGGCGACGAATATCGGCGTCCGAAACAGCATGGGCAGGGCTTTTGACGGTGGCAGTGACCATCCTCGTTGTGCGCGGTAAACCCGCCGCCGGCCACCGCGAGCCAGACCTGGCCGTGTGGCTGGTCTGCCTCAGTATCGGCGCGGTGATCTTGCTGGCGTTCTTTGTATATGCGCTGGAGCAGGCGGCCGCGCTGCGCGCGCTGGTACTGGGATCGATCACCGGCGCGATCATGGGTTATGTCGCCGTACTTTCGAAAGCCGTGGTGGACATTTTCCGCGACTCCGGCACAGTTACACTGCTGACTTCCTGGGAGCTGTGGACCCTGATCGCCTTCGCAGCCATCGGCACGGCGGTGCAGCAGGCCTCGTTTAACGCCGGCCCACTGAAGAACTCCCTGCCGGCAATGACGGTGGTGGAGCCACTGGTGGCGTTCGTGCTGGGCTACATCGTGCTGGGCGAGAAGTTCCAGATCGAGGGCTGGGAGTACGCCTACATGGCGGCCGCCATTGCGGTCATGACGGTCTCGACAGTGATCCTCAGCCGCAAGTCGATCGACGAGGACGAAGGCGCCGCGGAGGGCGCCGGTTCAACCACAGGCACGGACACTCCCGCAGGTTCCCCCTCGGAGCCGGGCGCCAACACGAACCCGGGAACGGGCGCTGGAACTGCAGAGGCGGAGACGGCGGTGTCATAAAGAAAGAACCATAAAAAACCGCAACAAACACCCCACATTGAGGGACAGATTTCCCACAATGTGGGATTTAGTGCTTTTTTAGGCGGTTTTGAGAGCTCTTCCTGTGATGCACCTAATACTCGGGCTATAGTGGTGACTATGACTACGCCAGCGCGCAACCTGCTTCTGCGACGCGGCGGGGCTCAAAGGTTTTAAGAGATTTGAGTTTACAGCTCAACGACCGACCGGCACCCCGTCGCGAATTTTGGCGTTGCCGGTCGGGAATAACAACCAAGAACAAACAATTCTTCTCAGGAGCCCCCACCCATGTCTAACGACACTTTCATCTCCGCCCCCGCCCGCATCAACACCCCGAACGGCGAAATCCCCGAAGGCCAGCCCGCCTGGAACAAGCAGCGCAACTCCACCATGCCGCACGCGCGCTACCAGCCGTTCTTCGAAGAGGTAGAGGAAATCACCCTGCCGGATCGCACTTGGCCGGACAAGGTCATCGACCGCGCTCCGCAGTGGTGCGCCGTGGACCTGCGCGACGGCAACCAGGCTCTGATTGACCCGATGAGCCCCGAGCGCAAGCGCCGCATGTTCGAGCTGCTGGTGGACATGGGCTACAAGGAGATCGAGGTCGGCTTCCCGTCTGCCTCCCAGACCGACTTCAACTTCGTTCGCGAGATCATCGAGAAGAACATGATCCCCGACGACGTCACCATCCAGGTGCTGGTCCAGGCGCGCGAGCACCTGATCCGCCGCACCTTCGAAGCCTGCGAGGGCGCGAAGAACGTCATCGTCCACTTCTACAACTCCACCTCGAAGCTGCAGCGCAAGGTGGTGTTCCGCAAGGACAAGGAAGCCATCAAGAAGCTGGCCACCGACGCAGCCGAGCTGATTAAGGCCATCGCCAAGGACTACCCGGATACCAGCTGGCGCTGGGAGTACTCCCCCGAGTCCTTCACCGGCACCGAGGTCGCCTACGCCAAGGAAGTCTGCGACGCAGTCGTCGAGGTAATGGACCCGACGCCGGAGAACCCGATCATCCTGAACCTGCCCTCCACCGTCGAGATGATCACCCCGAACGTGTACGCGGACTCCATCGAGTGGATGCACCGCAACCTGAACCGCCGCGACTCCATCATCCTGTCGCTGCACCCACACAACGACCGCGGCACCGGCGTAGCCGCCGCCGAGCTGGGCTACATGGCCGGCGCCGACCGCATCGAAGGCTGCCTGTTCGGCAACGGCGAGCGCACCGGCAACGTCTGCTTGGTCACCCTGGGACTGAACATGCTGACCCAGGGCGTGGACCCGCAGATCGACTTCTCCGACATCGACCAGGTGCGCCGCACCGTGGAGTACTGCAACCAGCTGCGCGTGCCGGAGCGCCACCCCTACGGCGGCGACCTGGTGTTCACCGCATTCTCCGGATCCCACCAGGATGCGATCAACAAGGGCCTGGACGCCATCGCGGAGAAGATCGACCCGGACGCCACCGCCGAGGAAGTCTCGCAAGAAGCCATGGTCGAGAAGACGTGGGAGGTTCCCTACCTGCCGATCGACCCGAAGGACGTCGGCCGTTCCTACGAGGCCGTGATCCGCGTGAACTCCCAGTCCGGTAAGGGCGGCGTGGCCTACATCATGAAGACCGACCACAACCTGCAGCTGCCGCGCCCGATGCAGGTGGAGTTCTCCTCCGTCGTGCAGGCCGTCACCGATGCCGAGGGCGGCGAGGTGAACCCGAAGGCCATGTGGGACATCTTCTCCGGCGAGTACCTGGACCGCGTCGCCCCGATCGAGACCATCTCCCTGACCGTCGACGGCGGCCAGAACGAAGGCGAAGAGGCCAAGGTCACCGGCCAGATCGAGTTCAACGGCGAGGGTAAGACTGTGCAGGGCCGCGGAAATGGTCCGATCAACGCATACTGCAACGCGCTGGAAGAGCTGGGCTACGACGTGGAGGTGCAGGAGTACAGCCAGCATGCCCGCACCTCGGGCGACGATGCCGAAGCCGCCGCGTACGTCCTGGCCGAAATCAACGGCGCGAAGTTCTGGGGCGTGGGCATCGCCAGCTCCATTACCTACGCTTCGCTGAAGGCCATCACTTCCGCGGTGAACCGTTCGCAGGATGCTGCCGCTGGGGTTTCCCAGGGCGTCTAGGGTCCCGGAACCACGCAGCCTGCCAGCGGGGCACGGTTCCCCGCTGGGTAGTATGTAGTCCATGAACGAGAACGATCACTCGGCCGCCCCCGGCCCCGAGCACACCGGCGCGCGCCGCCCAAGGCGCCCGCGCCGCAGGGTAACTCGCCCTGCAGGTTCTCTCGCTGTTTCTTTTTCGGACGGTACTTCTTCCGACGCTAGTACTTCGGCCGCCCCCTCCCCCGCCCACAACCATTCCCCCGCAGGCGCCGAAGGGCGCTCAGAGCCGGGGGCAGAAGTGTACTCCGCTCCGGTTGAAAACCCCGAGGTCCGAGCTGCCGCGGATTCCAGCGGGAGCGTCAGCGGGAGTTCCCGCGAGGACAACGACCAGTCGAGCCCCCGCGCGGAGCTCGAGTCCGCGCTGCACGACCTCCCCTCCAAGGAGGAGGCCCCCTTCGCGGCCGTGAGCATCTCCACCTCCGGCATTCACCCGAAAACCTCCCGGCTGGTGGCACTTTCCGTGGTCTTCTTCGGCCCTGGCGCGGAAGCCCCCGACGACGCTGCACACCCCGACGAACTGCCGACCATTAACATCGGCCAGGAAGTCAGCGCGCTGACCCGCCACCTCAACCCCGGCGAAGACGCCGGCCCCTGGCACCTCCACGGCTACCAGGTCAACGAGCTCTCCCAGGCGCTGGGCTTCAACTCCAGCGCGCAGCTGATCCACCAGGCCTTGGACGGGCGCACGCTCATCATGCATGAGTCCGACTACGTGTGGGGCTTCATCACCCACGAGTTCAAACTGTCGCAGCGCTCAGCGAACCGCGGCCGTCGCAGCCGCGGCCGCGGTCGCGGTGGTCGGCGCCAGCCAACGCCCGCACCGGTTTCCATCATCGACACGCTTGCCACCGCCCGACGCCAAGCTATCGACTCCACCGACCCCCGCCTGCGCGCCATCGTCGCCAGCTACAACCGCGCCGCCGAAGCTGCCTCCACTGCTACCAACTCCACCGCTACGGCTCCCACTCCAAGCTCCAGCACCAATCCAAGCTCCACCGCTGACGCTTTTACCAGCGCAAACACTCCCGCAAACGCCGGCCGATCTGCCGTGCTGGCCCCTGCGACGGCGCTGCCAGAGGTGGGCGCGGTGGCGTCACTAAGTAAAAAAGACATCGACCCCGACGAGCTGCTCGAGGCGAACGCGCGCCTCACCGCCGCCCTCGCGCTCGCGCAGCAGCGCAACGGCGAGCTGACGGTGCTGGACCCTGAGGACCTCGCGGCCGATCAATTTGGGCTGCGCCGTAGTGGCCTTCGTATTGACGCCGCTAACTCTCCCCGCCCATACGTAAACCCCGGGGCGTGGAAGAGCGGTGAGCCACTGGTCGAGGGGATGGAGTTTGTGGTCAGCCCGGATGTGGCGATCGACCCGGACGTGCTGATCGGCCAGGGTGTCGCCGCGGGGCTGGCGTATAGCGAGAAGCTGAATCGTCGCAGCTCGCTGGTCGTGTGCAACGAAAACTACGAGCTGCGGGGCAAGGCGATGCACGCCGACCGAAAGAACATTCCCCTGATCCGGGACGAGGACTTCCTGGCTCTGCTGGATAACGTGCAGCCCGGCGAGAGGGAGGCCGTTCCGGCGAAGCCTGGTGCGGACGCCCGCCCGCGGACCAGCGGGCTGGCCGGGCCGCGTGGCGAGTCTGGCTCTGGCGGGTCTGGCTCCAGCGGGCGCGGCTCTGGCTCGGGCAAATCCGGCAAGTCTAAGAAGTCGAACAAGAACGGTCGCTCCAACCCTTCCGGCCACAAGGGCAATGCAAACTCCGGCGGCCACGACGGGAAAATCCCGGGGCCCAGTGGCAAGCGAAATCGTCGGAGGCGTCGGCGCCGCAAGAGTTCCGGGGGTTCCGGAGGCTCCAGGGGTTCCACCAACGGCGGAAACTAGCCCGGCGTACCTCGCCCCCCCTTCAAAGGCGCCGGAGCTGGGAGGCAGCTAGAGCGTCAATGTCCAAAATCTACGAGTTATTAAAAGTAGCTCATCTGCAGCCAAAAACGCAACCCTCTGACCTGCGGGAATAGATTAGTTATATTTTAAGACGTGGAATTTTGGACATTGCCCCTAATAGCCAGCAGACTGGCCGGCGTTTGCTAGCCAGCAGGCGGCCCAGTGGTGACTAGCCAGCAGGCAGGTCGGTGCCGATTAGTCACCCAGGTCGGTGCCGGTTAGTCACCCTTCAGCTCGGTGATAAGTGCGCGCACGCGGACGTCAATGTCATCCCGCACCAGGCGCATGCGCTCCATGCCCTCAATACCGCGCTCGGAGGGCTCGTCGGTAACCCACCGCTCGAGGGTTCCCTGCGCGTCGGCGGGTAGCTCCAGCTGGGCGTCCTTGCCGAGAATGACCACCCGGTCAGCCTCTCGCAACAACTGCGGATCTACAGCCTTGGGGCGGCCGCCGGACATGTCCGCACCGACCTCGCTGATGGCTTCCACCGACTCCGTGTTGAGCTTGGTCGCCGGTTTGGTGCCAGCGGAATGAATCTCGATGGCCTCGCCAGCATGCTTGTCCGCCAAGGCGGCCGCCATTTGCGACTTGCCGCCGTTGCCTACGCAGACGAAAAGTACCTTGGGTTTATTGCTCATGGTTTAATCCTCCCCCATCGAGACGGAACGTGCTGGACTGCTGTGCCGCACGGGCAGTGTCGGGTCGCCAGCGAAGAGCTTCGACCCCACCCACAGCATGACGTAGACCAGACCGACTAGCACCGGAATCTCGATCAGCGGGCCGACCGTTCCAGCCAGTGCCTGCGCAGAGGTCGCACCAAAAGTACCGATAGACACGGCGATGGCAAGCTCGAAATTGTTGCCCGCAGCGGTGAAAGACACAGAAGCAGACTGAGCGTAGTTCAACCCCGCAACCTTGGACACAGCCAGCGCCAGGGCAAACATTCCAGCGAAGTAGGCCACCAACGGAACCGCCGTCCGAGCCACCGCCCACGGGTTGTCTGCAATCTGCTCTCCCTGCAGCGCAAACAGAAGCACGATCGTATAAAGCAGACCAATCAGCGCGAGGGGAGAGATCGCGGGCAAGAACTTTGCCTCGTACCATTGCTGCCCCTTCAACCTCTCCCCGAGCACGCGGGAAGCCAAGCCAGCCGCCAACGGGATACCCAGGAAAACCAGGACAGATACCACGATCGACCAGAAGGAAAAGTCTGCCGAGGTTGTAGGAAGCCCCAGCCAGCCGGGGAGAATCTGCAGATAAAACCAGCCCAGCACTCCAAACATGAGCACTTGGAAAACAGAGTTGATCGCCACCAGGACGGCGGTCAACTCCCTATCCCCGCAGGACAGCTCCGACCACACCAGAACCATCGCGATACATCGGGCCAGGCCGACGATGATCAGCCCGGTGCGCAGCTCAGGCTCGTCGGGCAAACATACCCAGGCCAGGATGAACATCAACGCTGGCCCAACGACCCAGTTGAGGGCAAGGGAAACCGCCATCAGGCGCTTATCCGCCGCAATCTGCCGGGTTTTGTCGTAGCGAACCTTCGCCAGCGGCGGATACATCATGACCAGCAGGCCGAGCGCGATCGGAAGCGAGACCCCTCCCACCTCCAGCTCCCCGAGCTTCGCTCCGATTTCTGGCACCACCCGATTAACGAGCAGTCCAGCAATCATCGCGAGGATAATCCACACGGGCAGGAACCTATCCAAAAAGGACATCTGCGGGCGCTGTGAAGCTGTCATGCAACCTTCCTTAGACATTGACACACGTCGATATAAAACCAAATGACATATTGATGTCCGTCAATATAAATGGCATATTGATATCTGTCAATATAAGATGCTCCGTATGGCCACCCCGCAGATTGTTCCGCTCGCAGACATCTCCACCTGCTGCTCCTTGAGTAAAGGACCGCTATCGGATCCTGAGGCCGCCCGTTATGCCACCTTGTTCAAGGTCCTATCCGACCCCGCCCGCTTGCAAATACTCTCCCACCTGGCAGCCAAAGGCTGCGAACCAATCAGCGTAAACCAGCTAACAGACATCACGGGACTAAGCCAGCCCACGGTCTCACACCACCTAAAGCGGCTTACCGATGCAGGTCTGCTCCGCAAAGCCCGAACAGGTCGCACTGTCACACACCTAGTAAAGCCCGAACTCTTCGCTGAACTTCGCGCTGTTCTCCAAATGGACTAACGCTCGCCATCTCCAGCGCGCCAGCCTCCAAATTCCAGCACGCCCCTGCGAGTACACTTAGTCCCCATGGATAACTCTGATCGAACCGGCGCACAGCCTGCGGGCACGCAGCACTCCGGGCAGCAGGGCGCCCAGCACCCCGGGCCACACCCCGCCGGCACACGCCGCTCCGCGCTGCAGCGGTTCCGCAGCTCCATTGCGATTCGCATGGCGCAGCTGGCTACGTGGGCGTCAAGAAAGGCAGGGCGAGGGGCCGGCGGCATGATCGGCGGCCTGATCGGCGGGGCAATCGACCCACAGCTAATGGCAAGCCTCGGCGCCGGCAAGGATGGCAAGAAGCGTCCAACGGTGCTGGTCACAGGCACAAACGGCAAGTCCACAACCACCCGCATGCTGGCCGGCGCCGTCCGCACAGCCGCGACCGTCTGCACTAACGAGGGCGGCGACAACATGGACGCGGGCGTGATCAGCGCGCTGCTTGCCGGCCGCGACGCTGACACAGTCGTGCTGGAAGTCGATGAGCTGCACGTCCCCAAAATCGCCGAGAAACTCGACGCGGACGTGCTGGTACTGCTGAACCTCTCGCGCGACCAGCTGGACCGCGTGGGCGAGATCAACAAGATCGAGCGCACCCTCCGCGCGTGCATAGAGGCTCGCCCCGACATGCAGGTCATCGCGAACTGCGACGATGTTTCCGTAACCTCCGCCGCTTGGGATTCCCCGAATGTCCAGTGGGTCAGCGCCGGCTTCGGCTGGGCCGGCGATTCCACCAGCTGCCCGCGCACCGAAGGCGCGATCATCCACCGCACTGGCGAAGACGGCGTGGTGGACTGGTACGCCGCAAAGAAGCTCCCCGATGGCCGGGAATTCCGCAGGCCAACCCCCGATTGGCGCATCACGGACGACGGCCTGATCGACCGCGAGGGCAACCTGCACCCGATGAACCTGACCCTCCCGGGCAACGCAAACCGCGGCAACGCCACCCAGGCCGTCGCCGCCGCCGTGGCTTTGAGCGAGCTTCTCCCTCAGCGCATCTCCACCGAGCAGGCGATCACCGCCGCGGAGAAGGTGGATAACGTCGCGGGCCGCTACTCCGTGGTGCACTTCGGTAACCACGAGGTCCGCCTGATGCTGGCGAAGAATCCAGCCGGCTGGCAGGAGGCCCTGTCGATGGTGGATCGCACCGCCGATAGCCTCGTGATCAGCGTAAATGGCCAGGTCGCCGACGGCCAGGACCTGTCGTGGCTGTGGGACGTGCGCTTCGAGAACTTCGAGGGCGTGCACGTGGTGGCCGCGGGCGAGCGTGGCACGGATCTGGCGGTCCGCCTCGGATACGCAGCGGTCGAGCACAATCTGATCAAGGATACGGTCGCGGCGATCCGTTCCTGCCCGCCGGGCCGCGTGGAGGTTCTGGCGAATTACACGGCGTTCCGCGATCTGAAGCGGGTGCTGGACAAGGAAGGGGAAGCGTAAATGAGCACTGAGCTGAACATCGGCCTGATCCTGCCTGACGTGCTGGGCACGTATGGCGACGATGGCAACGCCCTGGTGCTGCGCCAGCGCGCCCGCATGCGCGGCATTTCCGCGGAGATTCACCCGATCCACCTGGGCGAGCCCGTGCCAGAGTCCCTGGACGTGTACACCGTCGGCGGCGGCGAGGATACCGCGCAGGTTCTGGCGGCGGAGCACCTCATCAGTGATGGCGGCATTGCCCGCGCGGTCGCCGCCGGCCGCCCGGTTCTGGCTATTTGCGCAGGTCTCCAGGTGTTTGGCCGCTCCTTCACCAGCCATGATCGCACGGTCGAGGGGTTGGGTCTTATTGACGCCACCACATCCCAACTCGCCGAGCGCATGATCGGCGAGATCGCCTCCACCCCGTCAGCCTCCGCGGTGACCCGCGGGGCGGCGGCAGCTCAGGCTGGCGACGGCACGACTGGCGGTGACAGCAAGCCTGGCGCTGGCGGCGGGGCGGGCCTGACGGAACCGCTGACGGGGTTCGCTAACCACATGGGTGCGACGATCCTGGGTGCGGACGCGGAGCCGCTGGGTCGCCTGACCCGTGGCACGGGCAACACCGATCTCCACGGAGTGGAGGCGGCGGGACTTTCCGGCGAGGATGCTCACCGGCAGACGCGCGCCGAAGGGGCTGTTCAGGGTTCCGTCGTGGCGACGTACATGCACGGCCCCGTGCTCGCCAGGAATCCCCAGTTGGCGGACTGGCTGCTCGCCCGCGCAATGGGGGTTGGGCTCAACGAGCTCCCCGAGTTCCAGGGTGAGCTGGCGGAGCAGTTGGAGCGCGAGGTGGCGTCGCTAAGAAAGGAACGCCTCTAAGCGCCGAGCTTGGCCACGCTAAGGATCATCGGCAGCTGAAGGGGGACCCGCGCGAAGGCGATGGCGCGCGCAGGCTGCGGTTTGGCACGCCAGTCCCAGGCCATCTTGATGTTGCCGGGGAGCACGCCGACTAGGAAGAGTGCGGCGGCGGGGGCGATTGTACTGCGCAGCGCGCCGCGCCATTCGGGCTTCAGGCTACATACCGCGATGCTGGTGGCCAGGGCGATTTCCATGGCTCCGGAGCCGAGCGTCCAGGCGCGCGGGGTGCCGGGGAGTTCCTCCGGAACGATTCTGTCGAAGCCCTCCGGCTTAACAAAGTGCAGCACGCCTGCGGTGCCGAAGACGGTTCCCCATACGGCGGAGCGAATTCCGGCCGCGCGGGACAGGCGGTGCGGACGGAGGGCGTTGTGCAAAGGGTTTTTACTCATGGGCGCCACTGTAGTCCTGCCGTGCGACAGCGGTGCTCTGTGCCGCGGGACAAAGGGGGCGCGCGGACAGACTGATGCGCCCCGCGCCGTCGCTACCACGGCTAGAGAGGCTCCAGCGGCTACAGAAACTACAGCGCGGTGCGGCCGGCGAACGCCCGGGACAGGGTGAGTTCGTCGACGAACTCCAAGTCCCCGCCCATCGGAATGCCCGAGGCCAGGCGCGTGACCGTTAGCCCGGGGAAGTCGCGCAGCAGGCGGCCGAGGTAGGAGGCCGTCGCCTCGCCCTCCGTGTTCGGGTCGGTGGCGATGATGACCTCGGTGATCTCGGGGGCTTCGTCGTACTCGACGTCGGTCTTGACGTCGGTCTCGACAGCAGCCGTTTCGGCATTGCCCGTTTCAGCTGCGTCCGCGCCGCTGGGTTCGCCACCGGCGGGCGTGTCGGCGTCACCAAGAGAAGCCCCGCCGCCCTTCGCGCCGAGCGCGACGTCCGGCAGAGCCCCGCCGATGCGCTGCACCAGGGGCGTGACGTTCAGTTCCTTCGGCCCGATGCCGTTCAGCGGGTCGAGTGCCCCGCCAAGCACGTGGTAGCGCCCGCGGTATTCCGCGGTGCGTTCGATCACCTGGATGTCTTTGGATTCCTCGACTACGCAGATGATGCCTTTGTCGCGGTTGGAGTCCGCGCAGATCCGGCACACATCTTCTTGGGAAATGTTGTGGCAGATGCGGCAGAACGTCACGCCGCGCTGCAGGCGGCCGAGTGCGTTTTGGAAGCGCTCGATGTCCTCCGGCTCTTCGTTCAGCAGGTGCAGCGCGATGCGTTGCGCGCTTTTCGGCCCGATGCCGGGCAGCCGGGAGAATTCGTCGATGACGTCCTGTAATGGTCCTTCGAACAACTAGATCTCTCTTTGGAGTTCTTAAAAGGCTTAGAAGCCCAGGCCGCTCATGCCCTGGGACAGCGGGCCCATCTTCTCCTCGGCGAGGGTCTGCAGCTTCTGGTTTGCGTCCTTGAACGCGCCGAGCAGCAGGTCCTTCAGGGTGTCGATGTCCTCGGGGTCGACGATCTTCGGGTCGATCTCCATGTCGGTGACCTCGCCGGAGCCTGCGACGGAGATAGTGACCAGGCCGTTGCCTGCCTCGCCCTTGACGGTGGAGGCGGCGATCTCGCGCTGTGCTTCCTGCAGCTGTGCCTGCATCTGCTGGGCCTGCTGCATCAGCTGGTTCATGTCTGGCTGGCTCATTTTGTTTACCTTTCGTCGGGTTTTTTCGTGCTTGTTTTTAGTACTTCCACAACTGTACCGCTCGGCTTGGACAGGCGCGTTAGGCACTGTCGCGTGTGCGCGGTGTTGTGTTCACGCTTAGCGAACTCTCTCCGCGCCGAGGCTCTTTTCGATCAGTTCACCTGCGATTTCCAGCGGCGTGCGGTGGTCGCGCTCGCCGGGTGCGCGCTCGAGGTCGGCGAGTAGTTCGTCGCGTTCATTTTGTTCTGTTCTTTGTGACGCCCCCTCGGCCCCAGCAGCGCCCATCCCAGCGTGGGGCTGGTGGTTCGCGGCTCGGGACGGGGATTCTTGCGTCCGCGCGGGCGACCCAGATGGGGCAGGTGATGCGGAGGGTCCCGACGGCGCAGAGGATCCAGGGGAGCCGGACGTGCCGGAGGAACCGGAGGAATCAGACGGATCAGAGGGGTCCGAGGGTTTAGGCGGCAGCGGCGCGTCGGCGGCTGGGTCAGCTGCCGCGGGGTTCGCGAGGGGATCTGCGGCGTTGGCGGCCGCCCCGCCACCCCATTGGTCGACGGGGCTGTCTCCGTAGGCATCGACTGGCGGCTCGTCGGGTAGCGGGACGCCGTTGAAGCCGTTTTCCATGTTGTATTTCTTGCGGGCCTTGGCTCGTTCGGCGCGGGCGCGCCAGCCGGAGTTCGGGTCTTCCTGCGCTGCGGCTTCACTCGAATTGGCTGCAGTTCCAGCCCCCGCGCCGGCAGCTCCCCGGCTGCCAGCAGTGGCGCCCGCTACACCCGCTCCACCTGTGCCCGCTGCTCCTGCGTTGCGGTGGGAATGCGAGGCCTTGCGCATCGCTTCTTCCATCGCGCGGGCGCGCTCCAGGGCGCTGGAGGCTGCGCTGCGGGAGGCTGCTGCGTCTATCGGGGTTTCCGCTGGCACAGGGTTCACCGGTGTGGAGGCTGGCGTTTGTCCCTCACCGGCGGAGGGCTGTGCCGCCGCCGGTTCAGATTTTCCCGGCTCATCGCCTCCTGCAGGTCCGGAGGCTTCAGCGGTTCCGGCAGTTCCGGCGGCATCGGCACCGACAGCTTCGTCGCCGACGTAGGCGACGATGCGAGCCGGGCTTCCCGTGACACTCTGGATAGCCTGCGAATACACCTCCGCATTCTTCGCCCCGTTGACTAGGCGCGCCAGTGAGCCGGTGTGGTGATCCACGTGAACCTCGCCCGCAGTGGGCTGGGACGCACGCGGTGTAGCGCCTCGGAGGGCGATCCAAGCGCTGAGGTCCAGGTCGTGGACGGCATCCATGATGCGCGCCCAGGAGTCCGAATCAATTGTGGCGGCCACTTCCGCCGAAGCCTCCGAGCTTGCGCTATCCGCTGGCGTGGGCTCTTCCGTTGCAGCGGCAGACTCCGCGGCGCTGGCCTGGCGATGGCGCTGCATGATGTCGCGCGCCCGGCGCGCTTCGGCGATAGCCGGGGACTCCTGCGCGGTTTGCTGCGCCGACTCCTGTTTCGTCTCAGCCGGTGTCTCCGGGACTGCCTTCTGTGTAGCCTCCTGCGGCGTCTCCGGCGCCGGGGAAGCTTCCGCTGCCTCGGGGGACTCGGCGGGCTGAACCGGAGACTGCTCCGCAGCTGACACCTGGTCTGCTGGCGGCGTGTGCTCCGGTGCCTTCTCTGCAGGCTGCGCAGGTTCCGACTGAGCCGATGCAGGCTGCTGCGCTGCGTCCTGCGTAGCCTTCCTTCGGCGAGCGAACATCTCCGCCCGGCTGCCGCGCACGCCCGTGCCAGTGCCTGTCCCAGCAACCGAACCAGCTCCAGCACCGGCGCCCGTGCGCGCGCTCGAGCCAGCACCGGCGCCTATTCCTGCCGCCCGGCCAACGCCAGCACCACTGCCACCGGCACCGCTACCGCCAGCCCCGCCATGTCCCTTCTCCAGGGCCTCCACGCGCTGCGCCAGTGCCTCCACCGTCATGCCAGCGGCGGGCAGCGCCATGCGAGCGCACAGGATCTCCAGCAACAGCCGCGGAGCCGTAGCGCCGCGCATCTGCGCCAGCCCCTCATTCACCAGGGATGCGCAACGGGTCAGCGTCGCCTGCCCCATCTTCTCCGCCTGTTCGCGCAGCACGTCACGGGACTCCGCAGGCGCGTTCACTAGCCCACGCTCGAAAGCATCCGGCACGGCCTGCACCACCAGCAGGTCGCGGAAGCGGTCCAGCAGGTCCTCGCTGAAGCGACGTGGGTCGTACCCCGCATCAATCACATCGTCGACCACTGCGAACAGCGCTGCGGAGTCGTGTTCCGCCAGCGCATACACGGCGCGGTCGATGAGGGTGGAATCCGTCACGCCCAGCAGAGCCAATGCTCGGTTGTACGTCACGCCCTCCGGCCCAGCACCGGCCAGCAGCTGATCCATGATCGACAGCGAGTCACGCGGCGAACCACCACCCGCGCGGATGACCAGCGGATACACCGCATCCTCCACCGGCACGCCCTCGCCGGACACCACCGATTCCAGCAGCCCGCGCATATCCGGCGGCGCCAACAGGCGGAACGGGTAGTTGTGGGTTCGGGAGCGGATGGTCTGCAGCAGCTTCTCTGGCTCCGTCGTAGCGAAGATGAAGATCAGGTGCTCCGGCGGCTCCTCCACAATCTTCAGCAGGGCGTTGAAACCCGCCGTGGAGATCATGTGCGCCTCGTCAATAATGAACACCCGGTAGCGAGATTCCGCAGGTGCGTAGAAGGCGCGTTCGCGCAGCTCGCGCATGTCGTCCACGCCGTTGTGCGTGGCGGCGTCCAGCTCCGTGACGTCCAGGTTCCCCGGCCCGCCGGGCGCCAGCGATACACAGGATTCGCACTTTCCGCAGGGCGTGGACGTCGGCCCTTCCACGCAGTTCAGCGAGCGGGCCAGGATGCGCGCCGACGACGTCTTGCCGCAACCGCGCGGCCCGGAGAACAGGTATGCGTGGTTGATCCGCCCGCTATCCAGCGCCACCGACAACGGCTCAGTCACGTGAGATTGCCCCACGACCTCGGCAAACGTCGCCGGACGATATTTCCTATAAAGTGCCACGAACCTACCCTACATTCCGCCTAAGACGACCCGTTGCGGTCGCCTAGCGCCATATGTCGTTGATATTGACGCCCTCACGCACCAACCGCTCCTGCACCGCGGCCACACCTGCCGTCTGCGCGAGCTCAAGCTCCTCGTCCGTCAGCATCACCAGCTGCGCGACGATGGTCAGTCGGCCCGGGTGGGTGAACTCCACCTCGGTCTCGCCTTCCTTCGAGTGGCGGCCCGCGCCGCCGGAGGTGACCTCGTGGACTTGCGGCACGCCCTCGTCCCACACATAGGGAACCACCAGCAGGCCGTTGCGGGCGGTGATCTTCCGCTCGGAATCGGCATCCATCTGCTGCACCACGTTCGGCAGCATGGTGCCAGGCTGCGGCGGCCAGTGACCAGGGTCTTGGGAGATCATCGTCGCGGCGTGGGCCAGCAGGTCGGCGGCGGTATCGTCGTGTCCGCTGACGACGGTCAGCAGTTCCACGCGCAGGTCGGAGCCGTCTTCCGTCTCCAGGCCGGCTTCCATGCGCCCCGCGTCGATGGTCATTGCAACCGTCTCGGCCAGCACGGGCTCTTCGTCGCCCTCCTGGGGTACGCCTTCACCGTCCAGGGGTGCCTCGTAACCCTCCTGGAATGTGCCGTTCTGGGACGAAGGGGCGTCACCAAGAAACACCTCGGCGACAGCGAACTCAGGGAAGGAATCGGCGACCTTGCGGCGTGCGACGGTCGGCTCGCCGGGGAGTAGCCCCTGGACCCAAACCAGTATTTCGTCGGTGTTGATGGTGGCCTCCTGCTTGCTGTTTGAAGGTGCTGGTTAGCGCCGGGTTAACGCTGGCCCGCGTCGTGCTCGACCATCTCGATCGCGGCGTAAAGAACGCAGGTGGCGAAGCCGTCCATGGCGACCTCCAGCTGCTCGATCGTCGGCATGGAAGGAGCCAGGCGCAGGTTGCGGTCGTTCGGATCCTGCTTCAGCGGGTAGGTCGAACCCGCAGCGGTCAGAGCCACGCCGGCCTTCTTCGCCAGCTCCACCACGCGGGCAGCGGTGCCGTCCAGCAGGTTCACGGAGATGAAGTAGCCGCCCTCCGGGACGGTCCACTCGGCAACATTGAGGTCGCCCAGGCGGCGCTGCAGGATCTCCACCACGCGGGTGAACTTCGGCCCCAGGGAGCCCGCGTGCTTACGCATAAGGTCGCGCACGCCCTCGGCATCCTTCAGGTACTGCAG
This sequence comes from Corynebacterium sp. c24Ua_83, assembly GCF_039907245.1. Taxonomy (NCBI): domain Bacteria; kingdom Bacillati; phylum Actinomycetota; class Actinomycetes; order Mycobacteriales; family Corynebacteriaceae; genus Corynebacterium; species Corynebacterium sp. c24Ua_83. The sequence goes on from NZ_JASBOI010000018.1 coordinate 31,308, forward strand.
GTGAGCCAGCTGGTTGACCTTGTTCGGGCCAATGCCACGCACGTTGGCGATCTTCTTGTACCACTCCAGGTTCTCCGTGGAGGAAGCGAAGAAGGCCAGGCCAGCGCCTGCGAAAGTGATCTTGGAGGTAGAGGACATGGCCCAAAAGCGGTTCGGGTTGCCCGCCTTCTCGGCGACGTCCAGGATGTTGATGATCTCCGGGAACTCGTCGGTCAGGGTGTGAACAGCGTAGGCGTTGTCCCACACGATGCGGAAATCCGGCGCACCAGTTTCCATCGCAGCCAGGGCCTCGGCGGTCTGCTGCGAGAAGGTAACGCCCGTGGGGTTGGCGAACATCGGCACGGCCCACATGCCCTTCACGGCCGGGTCCTTCGCCAGCTCGCGCACCTGGTCCATGTCCGGGCCTTCATCCGTCATGTCGACGGTCAGCATCTCGAAGCCGAACAGCTCGGTGATGAAGTGGTGGCGGTCGTAGCCCGGCACGGGGCAGATCCACTTCAGCTTCTCCTCCGCCGACCAGGGGCGCTCGGAATCGTTGGTGCCGAAAGTGTAGGCCCAGCTGATCAGGTCGAACATGATGTTCAGGCTGGAAGCGTCCCCGGCGATGACGTTATCCACCGGCAAGCCCAGGACGTCCGCCCACAGCTGGCGGATCTCCGTCAGGCCGACCCCACCGCCGTAGTTGCGCACATCCACTCCGGAGGGCGAGGTGAAGTTCTCGCCCGGAAGGCTCAGCAAATCCACCGAGAAATCCAGCTGCTCTGCCGAAGGCTTACCGCGCGTGAGATCCAGGTTGAGCCCCTTGGAGTGCAGCTCTTCGTAGGCCTGGCGGACGTCCTCCTTCATGCTGAGGAGGAGCTCTGCGTTTACGTTTTCGATCTTCATGTAGATTCTCTCCCGCTTGTGGCGTGCTGGGGTTTACCCTCGGTGTGGCTTACCTTTGCCAGTCTAACTGACGTGCCGGACACCGCCCCCGCCAGAGCGTGCCCCGGCGCCGCCCGGCGCCACAGCCCCGGCGAAACTCAGCGCCTGCGGGGCTACCTTGCGGGCGATAGGATATCGACGGGCTAAGGTGCATAGAGCTTGCAAAAAGTTACCGTGCGTCAGTTCTCGCCGGATGTAGTTGAAATAGTTGGAAAGGATCCACTATGGCTAAAACCGAACCCAACCGAGTCCGGGTCCCCGTCGAACGCGCCATCCGCGAGTGCCGCCTTTACGTCGAGGGCAAGCAAACCCCCGGCCAGGCGAACTATGCCACCGCGCTGAAAGAGATCGAGGAGCTAGCCACCCCCAGCAGGGGCAGCTTTGTGCTGGTCACCCTAGAGGAACCCTCGGAAGAGCAGATGCTGAAGGTGGCGCAGCGCTACGACGTCGACGAACTCATCGTCGAGGATGCCGTAACCGCCCACCAGCGCGCCAAGCTGGAGCGCTACGAAAACCAGCTGTTCACGGTCGTCCGCTCCGTGCAGTACGCGGGCAACAAGGACCTCATCGACCGGCGTGACCTCATCCAAACCGGTGAGGTGCAGATGGTCATCAGCCAGAAGTTCATCATCGTGATCGCTCACGATACAGAACTGCCCGACCCGGAAGTCCGCTTGCACCAGGCGCCCGAGCTGCGCAACGCAGGTCCGATGGCCATCGCGTGGGCCATCACGGACTACCTGGTCGACGAGTACACCCGCATCTCCGAGGCGCTGGAAGACCGCGTCGACAACTTGGAGGAGGAGGTCTTCACCCTCCGCGCCGAGACGAACATCGAGAATATCTACACCCTGAAGCGCGAGATCCTGGAGATGCGCCACGCCATCGGCCCGCTGATCCCGGCGCTGCGCGCGCTGATCGAAAACCACAAGGATCTGACAACCAAGCACGTCAGGGCGTTTTTCCGCGATGTCTTGGACCACGCCATGCTGGCCAAGGACAAGATCGACTCTTTCGACGAGCGTCTGAGTTCCCTTATTCAGGCCAGCTCGGCGATCATTTCTCTGCGTCAGAACCAAGACATGCGCACGATCTCGTCCATCATCGGTATGGCCGCACCGCCGACGATGATCGCGGGTATATACGGCATGAACTTCGACAACATTCCGGAGCTGCACTGGGAGTACGGCTACTACTACTGCCTGCTTTTGAACCTTGCGGTGATCCTGCTGATGTGGTGGTGGTTCAAGCGCAAGAACTGGCTATAGCCCCGCGCTGATCCCGCCCCGCTCCAGCCTGGCGCGACCCCGCCCCG
>NZ_JASBOI010000019.1:0-31849 GCF_039907245.1 Corynebacterium sp. c24Ua_83
GTCACTGAAGTACTCCACCGCTTTAGCCGAAGCCGAGATCCGGCCGAGTGTCGGCACAGTCGGAGATTCCTATGACAACGCGCTAGCCGAGACTGTTAACGGTCTCTACAAGGCTGAACTTATCCATCCTCAAGGCCCATGGACATCAGTAGGCGAAGTCGAGCTAGCCACCTTGCGGTGGGTGCACTGGTGGAACACCAAACGTCTTCACGAGGCGTTAGACTACGCCACCCCACAAGAAGTAGAAACCGAGTACTATCTCACCGAGCCCATCAACACAGGGCCGTAAAAGAAGCGGAACTAAACCCAGGACGCTTCAGTGTGGGGTACTCGGGTAGTCTATTTGTAGTTATTTGGTTTTGGAGTAAGCGATGGGTAAACTCATCGTTTGTGTTTGTGCCGGGTGGCATGAACGGGCTTTAATCTCTTAGCCCGTACTGCCTGGCGATGTAAGAAAGTCGATGAGGAAAGGAGCGCCCGATGAAGGTCCGCAAGTCCCTTCGGTCGCTGAAGAACAAGCCGGGCGCTCAGGTCGTTCGTCGCCGCGGCAAGGTCTACGTGATCAACAAGAAGGAACCCCGTTTCAAGGCTCGCCAGGGCTAAGAACCAAAGGGTTCTAATTCCCCCGTCTCCCGCTGAGGGTGCTGATAGCACCGCGGGTGCGGGGGATTTTTTGTCTTTAATCACTGGCTTGAAATTACAAACATGTTTTTTATGTGGCTAGATGTAGTGGTGGGATTTTTCGCCACCTGCGAATACTCAAGATGTAACTACCAGATATTGTGCTTCTGTTTTATGCGCGCCCCAAAATGTTGTGTTTTAGCGGTTGTCTTACACGCGTGTGATGTGTAGTCTTAAGCAAGTCGACGAGGGGCGATGAAGGCCGATGAAGGCACGGTACGCCAGACTATCGCCCGCCAAGGCCGTTGCTGCGGCCAGTGCGAAGACCGACAGAGACTTACAACAACTGACGAAGACCTACACCGATAGCACTCACGAACCAGGAGAATGACAGCCACCATGATCACCGTCTACACCAAGCCCGCTTGTGTTCAGTGCAACGCCACCAAGAAGGCCCTCGATAAGGCTGGACTGGAGTACGAGCTCGTGGATATCAGCCTCGACGACGAGGCTCGTGATTACGTCATGGCGCTGGGCCACCTGCAGGCTCCCGTGGTCGTCGCTGGTGAGGATCACTGGTCTGGCTTCCGCCCGGATCGTATTCGCTCCCTGACCGCCAAGGCTGCTTAACCCTCGCGCGTCGCTTCCCTTCACCGTTCAAAGGTGGGGGCTCTTTTTGCGCGCGCCACTGTCTGAATGAGGCTCAATGCTTATAACGTATTTTTCCTCCACGACGGAGAACACTCACCGCTTCGTGCGCAAGCTCGGGCTGCCTTCCTCTCGCATCCCATTGAAGCGTAATGACGCCCCACTGCTTGTCGACCAACCGCATGTATTGGTCGTACCGACATACGGCGGGGGAGCGGGGATGACGGGTGACTATTCTCGACCAGTTCCAAAGCAGGTGATCAAGTTCCTCAACGTGGAGCAAAACCGCAAGTGGCTGCGCGGGGTGATTGGCGCAGGGAACATCAACTTCGGGTCGGACTTCGCCAAGGCTGGCGAGGTGATCTCCGCCAAATGCCAGGTGCCGTACCTGTACCGCTTTGAGCTGATGGGCACGGAGGAGGATGTTCACCGAGTGCGCGAGGGGCTAGCGGAGTTTGAAGCCTCTCTGCGGCACGAGGGCCGGTGGAACCTAGCGAGCTGACATGGCAAGTGTGAAGCGGAGAATAGAACAACTGCTTTGCACCCGCCCCGCACATGTCCGGGGCTCTGATTAGAATCGAAACGAATGCACGAGCGCGCGGCATTGTACTTAGCGCGAGTTTTTGAGGAGAACACATACACATGACTGGCACCGAGCTTGGCAAGACCGTTCAGGAGCCCGTTGACCAGCGGGAGCAGCTGGATTATCACGCTCTGAACGCGATGTTGAACCTGTACAACGATGCAGGGGAGATCCAGTTCGACAAGGATCGCGAGGCTGCAAACCAGTACTTCCTGCAGCATGTCAACCAGAACACCGTTTACTTCCACGATCTGGAAGAAAAGGTTAAGTACCTGGTGGACAACGAGTACTACGACCCCGAGGTGCTGGATCAGTACGAGTTCAGCTTTGTGAAGTCCCTGTTCAAGCAGGCCTACGCGAAGAAGTTCCGCTTCCAGTCGTTCCTGGGTGCGTACAAGTACTACACCTCCTACACACTGAAGACCTTCGACGGCCGCCGTTACCTGGAGCGTTTCGAGGACCGCGTGTGCATGGTTGCATTGGGGCTGGCGGCGGGGGATACCGAGTTGGCGTCCAACCTGGTCGACGAGATCATGGACGGCCGCTTCCAGCCTGCAACGCCAACCTTCCTCAACATCGGCAAGAAGCAGCGCGGTGAGCCGGTTTCGTGCTTCCTGCTGCGCATCGAGGACAACATGGAGTCCATCGGCCGCTCCATCAACTCCGCGCTGCAGCTGTCCAAGCGTGGCGGTGGCGTGGCTCTACTGCTGTCGAATGTGCGAGAAGCTGGCGCGCCAATTAAGCACATCGAGAACCAGTCCTCCGGTGTGATCCCCGTGATGAAGCTGCTGGAGGATGCCTTCAGCTACGCCAACCAACTGGGTGCCCGCCAGGGTGCCGGTGCGGTCTACCTGAGCGCGCACCACCCGGACATTTTGCGCTTCCTGGATACCAAGCGCGAGAACGCGGACGAGAAGATCCGCATCAAGACCCTTTCGCTGGGCGTGGTGATCCCGGACATCACCTTCGAACTGGCCAAGCGCAACGACGACATGTACCTGTTCAGTCCGTACGACGTCGAGCGCGTGTACGGCAAGCCGTTCGCCGACGTCTCCATTACCGAGCACTACGAGGAGATGGTGGAGGATCCGCGCATCCGTAAGTCCAAGATCAACGCGCGTGCATTCTTCCAGACTCTGGCGGAGATCCAGTTTGAGTCGGGTTACCCGTACATCATGTTCGAGGACACGGTTAACAAGGCCAACCCGATCGAAGGCCGCATTACCCATTCGAACCTGTGCTCCGAGATTCTGCAGGTCTCCACCCCGTCGGAATTCAACGCTGACCTGACGTACAAGAAGATCGGCGACGATATTTCCTGCAACCTGGGCTCCATGAATATTGCGAAGGCGATGGATTCGGAAGACTTCTCCAAGACCATCGAGACCGCCATCCGTGGCCTGACCGCCGTGGCGGACCAGACTTCCATCGACTCCGTGCCGTCGGTGCGCCAGGGCAACGACAACTCCCATGCCATCGGTTTGGGTCAGATGAACCTGCACGGCTTCCTGGGACGCGAGCACATTCACTACGGTTCTGAGGAGGCGCTGGACTTCACCAACGCCTACTTTGCGACCGTGATGTATGAGGCGTTGAAGGCTTCCAACAAGATCGCCCAGGAGCGCGGGGAGAAGTTCCACAACTTCGAAAACTCCCAGTACGCCACCGGAGAGTTCTTCGACCGCTACGATCCGGCCGAGTTCGCCCCCAAGACGGAGCGCGTGCGCCAGATCTTCGGCAACTCCAGCATTCAGGTGCCCACCGCGCAGGATTGGCAGCAGTTGAAGGAAGCTGTACAGGCCCACGGCCTGTACAACCGCAACCTGCAGGCTATTCCGCCGACGGGTTCCATCTCCTACATCAACAACTCCACGTCCTCGATTCACCCGATCGCCTCCAAGATCGAAATTCGTAAGGAGGGCAAGATCGGTCGTGTGTACTACCCGGCTCCGTACATGACGAACGACAACCTGGAGTACTACGAGGACGCGTACGAGATCGGCTACGAAAAGATCATCGACACTTACGCAGTCGCGACGAAGTACGTGGATCAGGGCCTATCGCTGACCCTGTTCTTCAAGGACACCGCCACCACGCGCGACATCAACCGTGCGCAGATCTATGCGTGGCGCAAGGGGATCAAGACGATCTACTACATCCGCCTCCGCCAGACGGCCTTGACCGGCACCGAGGTTGAGGGCTGCGTGAGCTGCATGCTCTAAGTGGGGAGGGGAGCGGCCTGCTCTAGGTGGAGGGCGGCCTCCACCGAGCATGAAAAAGCCGACTGGGAGGAATCCCAGTCGGCTTTTGTTATTGGCCGTTGAGTGGCCTTGTTAATGGTTGCTAGCGGTTGCCCAGCTCTGCGTCGATGCGCAGCAGGCCGGAACCATCGTTGCCCACCAGCTTGATGCGGTCGATGATGTTGCTTACTGTAGCTTCCTCCTCGATCTGCTCCTCCAGGAAGAAGTTCAGCAGGTTGCGGGAGTCAATGTCGCCAACCTCGTCGGCGGTCTTCACCAGATCGCGGATCAGTGCGGAGACCTTACGCTCGTGCTCGAGGGAAGCCTCGAAGGCGTCCAGCGGGGTGGAGATCTTCAGGGAAGGCATCTCGACGGTCTCGATGTCCACGCGCGCGTCGCGGTCCAGCAGGTGCTGTGCGAACTTCTGGGCGTGTGTGCGCTCCTCGTCTGCCTGAGCCTGCATCCAGCTGCTCATGCCGTCGAAGGAGAGGCGGTCCAGCTCATAAGCCAGCTGCGTGTAAACCAGCGCGGCCTGGTGCTCGGCGGTGACCTGCTCGTTCAATTGCTTCTGAAACTTTTCGTTGATTTCCATGCTGCTCACCGTAATCGAGGTTTAACCAATCGGCTAGCAAACACAGGCTACCCTTATATTATCAATGCAGGTCAAGGCGCATTGTTTGATCGGTGAGCCTGTCTTTACTTAGGTTACCCTGTAAACCAATCCCGACGTGCGCTTTAGGTGGTGACGCCCCCAGCTTCGAGCTGAAGCTGGCTCCGGTGCGCGCTGAGGGCGTCACTAAGATAGACCCCCAATGTGGGGGTGATGGCCGAGTGCTAGGTACGTCGTAGAAACGGGGTACGATGGGGCGAAGTGCACAAGCTGAGGGTCAGCGAGAAATCAGCACGTTTTGTGAAGAAGGAGACACGCAAGCGATGAGTGCGCACGCACCCCACACTCCCGTACACCGCGTCGACGGCGATCCGGTAGCCGCCATCAACTGGAATAGCATTCCGGACGAAAAGGACCTGGAGGTGTGGGACCGCCTCACCGCCAACTTCTGGCTGCCTGAAAAGGTGCCACTATCCAACGATGTTCCTAGCTGGTCCACGCTAAATGACATGGAGAAGCAGGCCACCATGCGTGTGTTCACCGGCCTGACCATGCTGGATACGATTCAGGGCACAGTTGGTGCAGTAAAGCTGATCGAGGATGCTGCCACTCCGCATGAGGAAGCCGTCTTTACGAATATCTCCTTTATGGAGAGCGTTCACGCGAAGTCTTATTCCTCTATCTTTATGACGCTGGCCTCCACGCCGGAGATCAACGATGCTTTCCGTTGGTCCGAAGAGAACGAGAAGCTGCAAAACAAGGCGAAGATCATCCTCGACTTCTACGAGGGTGACGATCCGATGAAGAAGAAGATTGCCTCCGTTCTGCTGGAGAGCTTCCTTTTCTACTCCGGCTTCTACCTGCCGATGTACTGGTCCTCGCACGCAAAGCTGACCAACACCGCAGACATTATCCGCCTGATCATCCGTGACGAGTCCGTGCACGGCTACTACATCGGTTACAAGTACCAGCGCGCGCTGGAGAACGAGACCCCGGAGCGCCAGGAGGAGCTGAAGGAACACACCTTCGACCTGTTGCTGGAGCTTTACGACAACGAGGCGCAGTACACCGAGGATTTGTACGACGATCTTGGCTGGACTGAGGACGTAAAGCGCTTCCTGCGCTACAACGCTAATAAGGCGCTGAACAACCTGGGTTACGAAGGTTTGTTCCCCGCTGACGAGACGCGAGTATCTCCGGCGATCCTGTCCGCCTTGAACCCGGGTGGTGACGAGAACCACGACTTCTTCTCTGGATCTGGATCTTCCTACGTAATCGGCAAGGCTGAGAACACCGTCGATGACGACTGGGACTTCTAGATAGCACCCCCGAAAACGTGGAGTCTGCTAGCTGAGCACTGTGCACGGCTATTGAAATGCGCGTTGACGGGATACTATGTAAGCATTCTGTGTCTGTTCGGGTCGGTTGTTGACGAGACCGACCCAGCGGGAACAGGGCAGAGGAAACATTCTTTTGGGTGACCGTCCTAAAGAATCCTGTGAGTCGCTTAAGGCTCGCAGGAGGAAAAGGACAGGTCACGCGTAGTCAGGAGGAACTAATGACCGCAGTAGCGCCTAGGGAAAGCCATGAGGTTTCCCCGGCACGGCCTGCGCCTTTCGGTGAGGCACCGCGTGGCAGCCTCGCATGGAAGATGCTGACCACGACCGACCACAAGCTCCTGGGCATCATGTACCTAATCATGTCCTTCACCTTCTTCATGATTGGTGGCTTGATGGCCCTGCTGATCCGTATCGAGCTCTTCGAGCCGGGTCAGCAATTCCTGTCCAACGAGCAGTTCAACCAGCTGTTCACAATGCACGGCACGATCATGCTGCTGCTGTACGGCTCCCCGATGGTGTTCGGTTTCGCGAACTACATCCTGCCGCTGCAGATCGGCGCGCCTGACGTGGCCTTCCCCCGCCTGAATGCCTTCGGCTTCTGGATGACCACCGCCGGTGGTGTCGTTATGCTGCTCGGCTTCCTGACCCCGGGTGGTGCCGCTGACTTCGGTTGGACCATGTACATGCCGCTGGCAGATGCTGTGCACTCTCCGGGTGTCGGCTCTGAACTGTGGATCCTGGGCGTCGGCGTTGGTGGTATCGGTACCATCGCTTCCGCTGTGAACATGATCACCACCATTCTGTGCCTGCGTGCACCGGGTATGACCATGTTCCGCATGCCGATCTTCACCTGGAACATCCTGGTTACCTCTCTGCTGGTTCTGCTGATCTTCCCGCTGCTGACCGCTGCAGCCCTGGGTGTCTTCTACGACCGCAAGCTGGGTGGCCACATCTACGACGCTGGTAACGGCGGCGCTATCCTGTGGCAGCACCTGTTCTGGTTCTTCGGCCACCCCGAGGTTTACGTCCTGGCACTGCCGTTCTTCGGCATCGTGTCCGAGGTCTTCCCAGTGTTCTCCCGCAAGCCGATGTTCGGCTACGTCGGCCTGGTATTCGCAACCCTGTCGATTGCCGCGCTGTCCATGGCTGTGTGGGCGCACCACATGTTCGTGACCGGCGCTGTTATGCTGCCGTTCTTCTCCTTCATGACGTTCCTGATCGGTGTGCCGACCGGTATGAAGTTCTTCAACTGGCTGGGCACGATGTGGAAGGGTCGTCTGACCTTCGAGACCCCGATGATCTTCGCGATCGGCTTCTTCGCTACCTTCCTCTTCGGTGGTCTGACTGGTGTCATGCTGGCTTCCCCGGCTCTGGACTTCCACGTTTCGGATAGCTACTTCGTGGTTGCTCACTTCCACTACACCCTGTTCGGTACCGTGACCTACGCTTCCTTCGCTGGTATCTACTTCTGGTTCCCGAAGATGACCGGTCGCATGCTGGACGAGAAGCTGGGCAAGGTTCACTTCTGGCTGGTTACCATCGGCTTCCACACCACCTTCCTGGTGCAGCACTGGCTGGGCAACATGGGTATGCCGCGTCGTTACGCTGATTACCTGCCGACGGATGGTTTCACCACCCTGAACCAGGTCTCCACGATTGGTGCCTGCATCCTGGCGATCTCCATGATTCCGTTCCTGTGGAACGTCTTTAAGTCTTACCGCTACGGCGAGGTCGTCACCGTTGATGATCCGTGGGGCTACGGAAACTCCCTGGAGTGGGCAACCTCTTGCCCGCCGCCGCGCCACAACTTCAACTCCATGCCTCGCATCCGCTCCGAGCGCCCGGCGTTCGAGCTGCACCACCCGCACATGGTCAAGCGCATGCGCGACGAGGCTCACGTTGGTCGCCACTTCTAAGCGTACTTTCTAGTGACGCCCCCTCACCCGGCCACTGCCCAGCGCAGTCGCTAGGTGCCTGGCGGCTGACCCGGTCTTAAAATCCACACCTCAACTACGCGGGGTGTGGATTTTCGCATTCCCGGGGGAACTGAAGTGGGGGCTACGCAGTTTCAGTTATCACTTCTTGCGGGGAAGTGGGACAATATAGCCCGTGACTACCTCTAATAACGCCAACAACCCCAACACTTCGGCCGACCAGCAGCCCGCTGCTGCCCAGCCCGCAGCTGGCCCGGCCTACGATCCGCACTTCGAGACTGCGCTCGAGGACACACTGCAGGAAGGCCTCGCGCCCAGCGTGATTACCGTTACCGGACCCGACCGCCCCGGCGTATCCGCGGCGTTCTTCCGCGTGCTGTCCTCCTACGGAGTGCAACTTCTCGACATTGAGCAGTCCGTCTTCCGTGGGAAGCTGTCGCTGGCGGCGCTAGTGGGCGTCGGCCAGGAAGACCTAGAACCGCTCGGCGAGGGTCTCAAGGAAACCCTGGCCTCCTACGGCATGCGCGTGAGCGTCGAGGCGGACGATAACCTCTCCAGCACCCGTCCGCACTCCACGCACGTGATGGTCGTGCTGGGCCGCCCGCTGACGGCCACGCACATTTCCCGCATCGGTCAGACCCTGGCGGACTACGGTGCGAACATCGACACGATCACCGGCATCGCGGACTACCCTGTCACCGGCCTGGAGCTTAACTTGACCGTCGCCAACCCGGCTCCCGGCGGCGGCGTGCCGCTGCGCAAGGCTCTGGCAACCCTCACTTCGGAAGTCGGCGTGGACATCGCCATCGAGCGTGCCGGCCTGGCCCGCCGGGCGAAGCGCCTGATCTGCTTCGACGTAGACTCCACCCTCATCCAGCACGAGGTCATTGAAATGCTGGCGGCCTACGCCGGCCGTGAAGAAGAGGTTGCCGCCGTCACCGAGCGTGCCATGCGCGGCGAGCTGGACTTCGCCGAATCCCTGCACGAGCGAGTGAAGGCTCTCGCCGGCCTGGATGCCGCAGTAGTGGAGAAGGTAGCCCACGACATTCAGCTGACCCCTGGCGCCCGCACCACCATCCGCACCCTGAAGCGCCTGGGCTACAAGGCTGGCGTGGTTTCCGGTGGATTCATCCAGGTCATTGAGCCACTAGCCCGCGATCTGGACCTTGACTTCGCCCGCGCGAACACCCTGGAGATCGTCGACGGCAAGCTCACCGGCCGCGTGATCGGCCCGGTCATCGACCGCCAGGCGAAGGCGGAAAGCCTCAAGGAGTTCGCCTGGTCCAACGGCATCCAGCTGAACCAGACCGTCGCGGTCGGCGATGGCGCTAACGACATCGATATGCTCTCCACGGCCGGCCTGGGTATCGCCTTCAACGCGAAGCCCGCCCTCAAGGAGATCGCCGATGCCTCTGTGAACTACCCGTTCCTGGATCAGGTGCTGTTCATTCTTGGCATTTCTCGCCACGAGATTGAGGACGCCGACCTCCGCGACGGCACGTACCGCCGAGTGCCGATCGTCGAGAACTAACTGGCGCCCCCGCAGTCGCGCCTTAAGCCCCGCAACCGCGCCTTAAACCGAGCGCTCGCGCTCGCGCAGCTCGCGGCGCAGAATCTTACCCGTGGAGGACTTCGGAATGCCCTGCACGAATTCCACAATGCGGATCTTCTTGTAGGGCGCCACGCGCTCGGCCACGAAGTCCATCACTTGCTGCTCGTTGAGGGAAGAGCCTCGCTGGGCCACGACAAAGGCCTTCGGCAGCTCCTCGCCATCAGAGGCACGGTGCACGCCGATCACGGCGGCGTCTGCGATCTCCGGGTGGCTCAGCAGTACGGATTCCAGCTCTGCGGGCGGAACCTGGTAGCCCTTGTACTTGATCAGCTCCTTCAGGCGATCCACGATGTGGACGTTGCCCTCCGGATCGCTGTTCGCCAGGTCGCCTGTGCGCAACCAACCGTCGCCCGGCAGAGCCTCGGCGGTCTGCTCCGGCTTGTTCAGATAGCCGGCCATAATCTGCGGCCCGCGGACCCACAGCTCGCCCACCTCGGATACGCCCTCGCTGGGCAGCGGAATCTCCTCCAGAGTTTCCGGATCCACCAGCTTGCTCTCAGTGTTGGCGCAGGGCTTGCCGATGGAGCCACGGTTGATGTCCTTGGAGACGTTGGCGTGCGCCAGCGGCGAGGTTTCTGTCATGCCATAGCCCTGCTGCACGTGGATGCCCAGGCGCTTCTCCAGCGCCAGGGCCAGGTCCTCGTCCAGCGTGGCCGCACCGCTGAACACCCCGCGCATGCGCGACAAGTCGTAGTTATCCACCATCGGGTGCTTTGCCAGCTGCACGGCGATCGGCGGGGCGATCAGCGTGAAGTTCACCTCGAACTTCTGGTGGTGCTCCAGGAAGCTCTGCAGCTCGAAGCGCGGCACCACAACCAGCTTGGCGCGCTGCGCCAGCGCCAGGTTCACTAGCGCGGTCAGGCCATAGATGTGGAAGAACGGCAGGACCGCGTACACCGTGTCCTCCCGGCGCAGCAGCTCGATGTCCTGGCCCTGCTGCACGTTGGCCACCAGCTGGCGGTGCATCAGACGCACGCCCTTCGGCAGGCCGGTGGTGCCGGAGGAGTAGGGGAGTACCGCCAGATCCTCGTCCGGGTTGATCTCCACATCGGGGGCCGTGCGGCGCTCCGCCATGATCTGCTGCATGCCCTTGGAGGTATCCAGGTGGATGATGTTTTCTTCTGCGATGCCGGCATCCTTCGCCCCCTGAGACGAGGCGTCACCAAGCGCGGCAACAGTAAGCAGCATCTTCGCGCCAGAGTCCTTAACCTGCGCGGTCACGGTCTCCGGCGTGGAAAGCAGCGACAGCGGCGATACGACAGCGCCGATGCGCCACAGGCCGTAGGCGGCGACGATGAAGTTCAGTGAGTTGGGCAGGTGCAGCGCCACCACATCGCCCTTTTTGATGCCCTTGCTGACCAGCCAGCCGGCGGTGGACTCGATGTAGTTCTGCAGCTGCGCGAAGGTCGTTTCGGAGCCATCGGCGATGTCGATGACGGCGACGCGGTCTTCTTCCTCCGTGGTGAGGTCGCCGAAGACGTAGTCGTAGAGGCCTAGCGGGCTGAGTTCGATGTCCGGGCGGTCGCTCTTAATGGGCATTGCGTCGGGGCTCCTATCCGTTCGCGGTTACTCTTCGCCTCCACTGTAGTCGGCATGTGCTCTAGCCGACATCACTTTTTATGTTTCGCCCCGCTAACTTACCGGCGGTGCGAATCGGTATTGAACTTCGTGCCCGTCCTATTGAACTGCGTGCCCAATCGGGCATAATCTCTTAAAGTAGTTCTTTTATGACTCGCGGGAACCTTCGCCGCCTCTCGCGCATTACACAACTGTCCTGAAGCAGGTTTTAGTGGTTCATCTGCTTCAGCGCGTTCTTTGTTGTTTTGCGGATGCTGGTGGAAGGAGGTGAACGATGAGCACGAAGAGTGATTCGATCGAAAACGGAGGACACATGGCTGGCCCATCCGCTGATACCGAGGCAGATGCACCAATTCTCCCCCCGCTGGAGGAACTGTTCGGCAACGAAGCGCAGGATCTGGACGACTTGTTCAACTCAATGTTGGACGTCGCCGTTGATCCGAACACTGAAATGCCCGAGGGGGATCTGATCCCTGACCTGGATTCCTTCCCGGAGGAAAGTGCGGAAGACCCTTCGGCCGATGAGGCTTCGCACGAGGTTGACCTTGCGGATCTTGACGATTCTGGTTCTTTGGGTGATGACGCCACCTCGGCGGAGGACCTCCCCAGTGATACTTCGGGTGAAACTGCGGATACCGGCGCGGCAGAGCACGAGGATCTGGACGATCTGAATGATCTCGCTGATCCGGCGGCCGATCCAGCCACAGACCCAGCCGCAGATATCAACGGCTACGGCGAGGAAGATTATGGCTACGGCTACGGCGATGATCACCCGGACGATCTGACCGACCTCAGTGGAATGTAGGGGGGAGCCAGAGATGTCACACGGATCTAACACCCCACGGAAAGAACTCTCCCGCGAAGAGGAACGCGACCTGCTGGCCAAAGCTCATACGGGCGACCAGCAGGCTTTCGCGCGTCTAGCACGCCAGGCCTGGGGCAGAATGTTCTCTGTTTGCCTGTCTATTACCGGCAACCGCGCTGACGCGGAGGATGCGCTGCAGAACGCATTGACCTCCGCGTGGAAGAACATTGAAAAGTTCGACGGGCGTGCCAGGTTTTCCACCTGGGCCTACCGCATTGCATCTAACGCGGCGCTGCAGATCGTGCGCTCCCGCCGGGATGTGCCGGAGGAAGACGCGGGCGTGGACGAGATCGCACAGACCCCGGAGGTCGGCTCGCAGGTTACCTCGGCAATGGTCGTGCGCCAGGCGCTGGCACAGCTGCCGGATGACTTCCGCGAAGTCATCGTCCTGCGCGAATACACGGGCATGAGTTACCAAGACATAGCCGCCCACCAGGGGATTCCCATTCAAACGGTCAAGTCTCGCATTAATCGCGCGCGTGCGAAGCTGAAGGCAGCACTGGTGGAAGCTGGCGTCACAAGTGCATAAACGGCGGGACCCGCCCCACAGCAAAGAGCCCCACAACATCGAGCAGCTCGATCTCCGCTCGGTGCGTGGGGTTCTAACTTGTGCCTTAAAACACTGAAGTGATGGTTAGTCCTGCGGCATCAGGTTGTAGAACTTTAGCATCTCGATTGCGTCTTCCTTGGTGTCCTCAGCCTTGCCGTTGGACAGCACGACCAGCTTTTCGTCGGGGTACCACACCGTGACATTCGGGCTGGAGAATTTGGCGCTGGGGTAGAAGGTAATCTCCGGCCATCCGTTGCCGGCCTCCTGGAGGGTCTGGCCCTTTACATCGGAGTTCTTTCCGTGGTCATAGACCTTCTGCGCGTCGTCTCCGGACAGCGTGTAACGGAAGTTGTTGTAGAGGAACTCATCCTTGTGGTCCTCGAGGGAGTCGCGGCTGGGCAGGCAGGAGTACATGTCGATATCCATGCCGTCGTAGGCCGCGCCTGCGAAGCTTGCCTTGTCCAGCCTGGTGCTACAGCTATCGATGCGGTTGTAGAAGTTCGTTGGAGTGTAGTCCTTGACTTCCGGGATCAGGGAGGCCAGGGGCTTGTACATATCCGACTCGTACGGTTCCCGCGACGGGCTGTAGGGGCTAGCTTCGGTGAACGGCGGGTTGCCGCCGTCGCCGTCGCCGCCGCCACCGCCGTTGCCGCCACCGTTGTCATCGCCGCCGTTCAGTGCGACGAAGCCGATGGCTATCACGACTGCCAGGATGGCTACGCATGCCGTGATGATCACGGGGGTGTTGGACTTCTTCGGCTTCGAGGAGCTCGTTGCGTGAGCGCTGGCGAAGTTGCTGGCGCCGTATGCGTTGGTCGAGCTGGGCACGAAGGCAGCGGTCTGCGGGGAAGTGTTGTAGGACTGCGATCCCTGGTTCTGGCCCTGGCTTGGGCTCTGACTCTGCCCTTGACCCGCACGCGGCATACCGGGTGGGGTCGCCGGGCCGGACTGACCAGACTGGCCGGAACGGCTTGCAGCGGAGGCTGCCCCGGCGCCCAGACCAGCGCCGACGGCGCCAGCCAGTCCAGTGGCGCCAGCGCTGCTGGAACCTGTATTACTAGGGCGAAAGCTTGCCCCCTGTGCGCCATTCACACCACCAGTGAATCCGCGCAGAGTTGCGGCCAGCGCACCGCGGCTCACCACAGTCTTCGGGTCGTCGAGCGTCATGACGGTGCCGACCTCACCCAGTCGGTCCTGCACGAACGGAATGCGCGACGATCCGCCGGTCATGTAGATCGGGGTCTTTGTGGAATCGACGCCCGCCTGCGTCAGCGCCGCGCGGGTCAGCTCAACTCCGCGCATGATCGACTGCTCAATAACGTTATTGAACTCATCGCGGGTGATCAGAAGGTCGGTTTCTCCGTGGGGAGTGGAGACGCTGATAGTGGCCGAAGACGTATCCGACAGGATTTCTTTGGCCTCCCGAATGCTGGATTCCAGCGCGTGCACCGTGGTGATGGGCGCAGAGCGAACGTAATCGGCCAGGTCGGGATCGTCGTGCTCCAGCTGATCCAAAACCCAGCGGTACAGCAAGTTATCGATGGTGCGCCCACCCAGGCTATTATCGCCCTTGGCGGCCACGACCTCAAAGTTGCCGTCTCCCTTTGCACGCAGCACTGCGATATCCAGGGTGCCGCCACCGAAGTCGAACACCGCCACGTGGCCCCCGGACTGGACGGATTGTTGGGAAGCGTAGTGGATAGCAGCAGCACGTGGCTCGGACAGTACACGTAGGTTCTGCTCCGGCACGCCTGCGGCGACGGCACTGCGCTTCAGCTGCTCCACGGAGTGCGCCGACCACGCCTCGGGGTGAGTCAGCGTCACGGTCTCGGGATCCTGGTTGGCGTGCTGTGCCTTGCCGGAGCGCAGCACGGTGGCGATCACGGAGCCGACGACCTTCGTCAGCGGCAGGTTGCGGCCAGCCAGCTGCACTTCGTCGTGGTCGATGTAGCGCTTCGGGCTCAGCAGCAGCCGGAAGGGATCGCGGCGGCCGCGTGCCAAGGCGGAATCGCCGTTGAGCAACGTGGGCTCTTCATCGGCAGCTGCGTGTGCGCCGTGCGGATTATCCAGGAACACGGCCGAGGGCATGATGTTGGAGCGGTGTGTCAACGCAAGGGCGGAGATCTCCCTACCCATGGGGCTCTGGTGAGCGGCAGCCGTATTCGAAGTACCGAAGTCGACCGCCAGATGCCATGCGTTAGTCATTTAAAGTACAGCTCCTGACAAAACTTAAGGGTTTAAAAGCGTTTAAGGCATAAGTAGCTTACACTTTAGCGCCTCGGTTGGCCTTTAGTGCGTTGCTTGTAGAGCTGATTGGAAAGAGCCCAACAGGCGCTCGCGAGCCTCATCCTCCGCCGCGGACAGCGGGGACATCGACATTTGCTGCATCTCGGCGATCTTTTCCTCCAGCGCCTGGCGGACCTGTTCCACCGGAGTTTCGCGCGGCAGGTTCACGGTCTCTGCCGGGTGCCCGGCCGTCACGGCGGAGCGCAGCAGCGGCAGCAGGCGCGAATCCGGGGTGGAGGCGTAAGTATTGCGGTAGCTGCGGTACAGCATCACAAAGTGCATGCCCGGCTGCGCCAGCGTCACCGACTGCACCCAGCGCACGTGCTGCAGGTCCGGGTGGTTGGAGGCCAGGTCGTCCAGCACGTCCAGCATTCGGGCGGCGCGCTGCAGCACGGCGAAGTAGGTGATGTCGCCAGTCAGCAGGTGCACCAGCTCCGAGACCCCGGAGGTCTCCACCATCCACTTGACCAGCGCCGGCGCCCCGCCCTCGGCGGCGATACGGCGCCCGGCGAAAACGCCGTACTCGCCCATCACGTCCAGCAGGTCGTCGCGGATGCTGGCGCTGCACTCCGGCACGACCTCCCGCGGGTCCTCCGCTTCCAGCAGGTCCAGCAGGCCTTCGCGGTCCAGTTGCGCCAGCGCGCTCAAGTTGCGGGCCACCTCGCCGGTGACCTTGCCCGTCAGGGCGGATTCGGCCATCAAGCCGGAGAGTGGAATGGTGCGCTGCAACGTGCTCATCAGTCGCTTCTGGATGCTATCGGCGTGCTGGCGAGCATGCTGCAGCGGATCGATGGGGCCGAACGCGCCGGAGCCGAAAGAGTCCGCTCTGGAAAGGATGCCGACGGTATTTAGGGGCGTCATTCCCAATTGGGAGAGGAACCGCTTCTCGTCCTCGCGCGGGGCAGAGTCCGACAGGAAGACAAGGCAGTCGGCCCAACCGCTGGCGCGGCGCGTGTCCTTTTGTCCGTCGACGAGTACGCGGCGGGTGCGCTCCTCGTTCTCGACGGTCAGGGTGGCGGTGCCGGGGGTGTCGATCAGAGTGAGCTCCTGCAGGCGCCGGTTGGGCAGGAACTGGTCCACGAAGTCCACCTGGTTCACCGGTACGGTCAGGTTGTTCAGCGGGCCGTTGTTCAGCGGCACGCGGATGACCTGCCCGTCGGTGGTGTGGATCTCGGCGCGGGCGGGCGCACCGTTGTGGTACATGCTCACCGCCATGGTGCACTCCAGGGCGCCGGTAGCGGCAATGAGGTTCTCCGTCAGCGCGTTGACCAGCGTGGACTTTCCGGATTTCAGGCGGCCGACCACAGCCACGCGCGGCGGGCGGGTGACCATCAGGCGCAGCTGTTCGGCGTGCCGCGCCAGGTCCGGCGAACCGCCAGCCAAAGCGTCGACGGCCTGCGTGAGCAGCAGAGTTAGGTCAGAGACGCGCTGGCTCAAATGCGCCGAGGCCGATTGGATCTGATTTCCCTGCTCCATTTACATCCCCGCCTTCGCGTGTTCCGCCATGCTCGCCGCCCCGCGCCGGGTGCGCTTTAGCGCCGCCAGGTGCCCATCTAGCTCTTCGATGGTCTGATTCACGATCTCCAGGTTCTTCTTCAGCCTGCTGACGGTCTGTTTGCGCTGGGCCTCGGATTCGCGGGCGATTTTCTGTGCGGATTCGATCTTGGACTGCAGGTTGCGCTGCTCCTGGCGGATCGCGGAGCGGTGGCGCAGCAGGATCTCCGTCCTACCGGTGGTGATCGCAATGTCGATCATGCGGTTGATAGAGGTGCGGGTCGTCGCAATGGTCTCGCGGAGCCAGATAAGTAGGTGTTGCTTGCCGTTGCGCATAGCCCGGTAGCCCATATTCACCCCGATCCAGGCCGCTGCGGCCACGGGGGCGAAGGGGATCACCACTGTCAGGGCGCCCGCGCCGACGATGCCCATCGTCAGCATCGACGGATCCACCAGGCCGGTGGTTTTCTTCTCCACGTCGTGGCTGAGGGAACTCGGCGGGGCCAGTGCTGCGAAGATCTGTTGCTGCACCTGGTCCACCATGTCCTGGCGCCCCTGGAAGAGCTGGGCGGCACGGGCGGTCACTTCGCTGACCATCGCCATCACCATCTGCTCCATGATCTGCCGCAGTTCAATCTCGATCTGGCTGGTGAATACCTGCGGCTTGCTGCGCAGCACGCGCATGCCTTCGGCGTTCACACGGTTGGTCCAGCGCGTCTTTACGTCCGTCAACGCCTCGTCCATTGCCGCGGAGACCTTGTTGCGGCTCAGCTGGATGTCGCGCATGAACAGCTGTTCCCACTCGCTGGTGGCATCGCGGAACGCCTCGAGCTTGCGCTTTTCCGCTTCGAGTTCGCCGACTGCATCGCTGGTTTTGTCGTAGAGCTTGATGTCGCGCTCGATGTCCGTGGTGATGGTGTGCATCGTCGACTTGGTGATCTCGAGCGCGGTCACCGTGCCGAGGTTGCCCGGCGAGTTCACGTGGTCGATGATCTGCTGGCGCAGCTCGGCGATGCCGCATCGTTGCTCGATCTGTGCTCTTTTTTCTGGTGACGCCGATTCCGCCGCGTCCAAAGCCCGCAACGAGGACACTCCAATGACCGGGATGTCCAGGCTTAGGTGCTCTGCGATGAGGCGCTGGTCGTCGGCAACGATGGAGCGCCAGCGGCGCACATTTTTATCAGTTTTGGTGACGGCCACGATCACGCTGCCGACCTGCTCGCGCGCGCGGCGGAGAATGTCCATCTCCGGGGCGGTGATTGGGGTGGAGGCGTCGCAGACCATAAGCAGCACGCCGGCATTGCGAGCTTCCGCCAGGGAGGCCGCCACTGCGTGTTCGTCCAGGCCGCCCACGCCCGGAGTGTCGACGAGGGTCACTTTCCCCATGCCGGAGTAGGGAACCAGCAGTTCGGCGGCGCTGGGTAGGGAAGCCACTTCCTTACTGTCTTTCGGTGCCCGGTTGATGGCATCCACAGCTTCTTGGGTGACCCAGTTCTTAAGGTCCTCGGGTTCGATCGGGTCGTACTCCGTGCCCCGCACCAGACGCGCCAGCACTGGCTGGTCCGGGTCTTGATCTGGCTCCGTGTGGATACGGATGGGGGCGCTAGTGGCGGTGATGACGTCCACCGGCAGCAAGTCGCGCCGACCAACGAGAGCGTTGACGAGGGAGGACTTGCCGCGTTTGACTTCGCCGATGATGACTACGGCGGAGGTGCGGTACTTCGCATTCACGAGGTTCTGCACGCGATCCGCGGCATCGTGCATCTTGTATTTCCTGGCGATGGTGGCCCCGCGTTCGACGCTGGCCTGGGGGGATCGGCCCGAAGCGTTTGGGGTGGGGGTCACGGTGTGTATCGCCTTTCTTTGTAGTGTCCGGTTAGTGCGCGGGTAGCGCACGGTAGTGCGAGAACGCCATTCTAGTATGCCGATAAATGGACTTTCCGGGAGTTTAGCTTAAGCACTATGCATGCTTTCACCCCCGGAACTGCTTTCAGGGTTCAAGTGGCGGAAATGTCTTCTACTAGGGATTTTGCGGGTTCTGGGGCGAGGGGGCGTCAATAATAAATACCCCCAAGGAACAACTTGTCGGGGAGGGGCATTCAATAACTGACAGGCAGCCAGGAAGAGCCTGAAGGATACTAGGAAGAACACTGAAAAGGAGCACACAATGTCCAACGAGAACCTGAACAACGGAAACAACGCTAACAACAACGGCCTCACCACCAACGACAACGCAGGCGCCCCGGATCACTCCCTGGGCCGCTGGGAGGTACTGGACGCAGACGGCAACATGGTCCAGGGCAACATCGTCGGCGCGCAGGACACCAACGGCGACGGCAAGGCAGACGCTTACCAGGTGGACATCACCGGCGACGGACGTCCGGACGGCACGGTCTACGACAAGGACGGCGACGGCGTGACCGACCGCGCGGAGATGGACTACGACCAGGACGGCATTGTCGACACGGTCTACGAGGACATCGACGGCGACGGCGTGATCGACAACATGTCGGTAGACACCACCAACGACGGCAAGCTGGACACCAAGGCCACCGACTACGACGGCGACGGTGTGACCGACAACGTGAAGATCGACTCCAACGGCGACGGCAACTACGACGTGACCGCTTACGACTTCGATGGCGACGGCAAGGTGGACAGCGTTGCTTACGACACTGATGGCGATGGAATCTCTGACTACTCCGAGTTCGACCACGACGGCAACGGCATCGTGGACGGCACCAGCGGCGAGGTTCCGCCGTCCGCGGCACAGCAGGCGGTAGGCGAGGGCATCTGGGGCTCCCAGACCCAGACTGCAGCCCCGCAGGATGCAGCCCCGCAGGGTGACGCTCCGGCTGCTGCAGCCCCGGCGGCTGAGGCTCCGGCGGAGGACAAGCCCGCTGAGGACAAGGCAAAGGCCCCGGCAGAAGAGGCTGCCCCGCAGGGCGGCGCAGACACTGACCTGAAGTCCGCCGGTGCGGATAGCACAGCCCCGAACGGCGGCGAGTACGTGGACTTGGACGGCGACGGCCTGGCAGACGGTGTCGCTTATGACACCAACAACGACGGCCAGATCGACGCACTTGAGATCGACACCACCGGCAACGATCAGACGGACACCGTGTTCGTGGACACCGACGGTGATGGCCAGGTCGACGAGCGCCACGTGGACACCGACGGCGATGGCTTCACCGACGAGGCCCTGCTGGATACCGACTTCGACGGCATCGGCGACACCAAGGTGTACGACCATGACGGCGACGGCGTGTACGAGTCCGCCGAGGAAACCTACACCGAGGACATCGCCCCGACCTTCGACGACCTGCTGGGCGGCGCTGGCGACAGCGCAGCCGCTGGCAACGACGGCGCGGACCTGGCTTAAGACCCCAGCCCCCGGGCCTCAGGTCCGGGCCTAGCCCCCGGCCCTAAGCTTCAACCAGGCGACGCAGTGCACCCCGCACTGTGTCGCCATTTTCCGTGTACCAGAAGTCCGGCATCGAGCGGCGGATGTAGCTGCCGTAGCGCTTCGTGGCCAGCCGCTGATCCAGCACCGCCACCACGCCCCGGTCGTCCACGGAACGCAGCAGGCGGCCCGCGCCCTGAGCCATCAGCAGCGCCGCATGGTTCGCCGCCACCTCCATGAACCCGCTGCCGCCGCGCTGGTCGGCGGCCTCCTGCCGGGCTTGCTGCAGCGGATCGTCCGGGCGCGGGAAGGGGATGCGGTCGATGATCACCAGCGAAAGCGACTTGCCGGGCACGTCCACGCCTTGCCACAGCCCGAGCGTGCCGAAAAGGCAGGCGGACTGGTTCTTGCGGAACTTCTCCACCAGCGTGGACATGGAATCTTCGCCCTGCAGCAGGATCTCGTAGGGCACCACGGTGCGTAGCTGCTCAGCCATGTCCTCGGCCGCGCGCCGGGAGCTGAAAAGCCCCAGGGTGCGCCCGCCGGCGGCGTTGATCAGCCGGGCGGTTTCGTCCACGGAGGCGTCGCTGGCGCGATCCCGCCCGGGCGGGGGCAGGTGTCGGGCGACGTAGAGAATGCCGTGGGTGCGCGCGTCGAAGGGCGTGCCGGCATCCAGCGTGGGGGTGTCCTTCGGCAGCCCCCAGCGGCTGAGCATAGCGGTGAACTTGCCGCCCAGCGCCAGCGTCGCCGAGGTCAGGATCACCGTGTTCCGGCCGAAAAGGCGCTGGCGCAACAGGTCGGCAACGCTCAAGGGGGCGACCCGCACCACGTGCTTCGGTGCGCGCGGACCGGAGTCTGCGGTGTACCAGATGACGTCCTCGCCGAGCAGATCCTCGGCATCCGCGCTGGTGCCCTCGCCCACGCGCGAAGCGTTGAGGATGCGCACACACGTATCGTTAAGCTCCTCGGTGGCCACGATCACCGACAGGCGTTCGGCGGCCTTCTTCGAATCATTGGCAAACTCGGAGGCGGGGATGCCGCTGACCTGCCGGTTCGTCTTCCACGCTGCGTCCCTTAGAGCCGCGAGCGGCACCTGCAGTGCCTCGGGCACGCCGGTCCAGCGCCCTTCGATGCCGGTGCCGAAGCGGTCGTTGTTTCTGGACGCCGCCGCCTCCGCCTTTAACGCCTCCGTCCACCTGTCGCCTGCTTCGGCCAGCTCGTCCCCGGCAGCGTCGGCGCCGGAGACGGCCAGCTTCGCGGCGCGTTTGGCCAGCACCGCAATGGCGGTGGGGGATAGTTCGGCGGTGGCGACGGAGGTAATGCGATCCTCCAGCTCGTGGGCCTCGTCTACGATCACTGTGTCGTGCTCCGGCAAAACTGGGGCGTCCACAAGAGCATCGATGGCGAGCAGGGCATGGTTGGTGACGACAACGTCGGCGTCTGCGGCGTGGGCGCGGGCGCGCTCGGCGAAGCACTGCTCGCCGAAGGGGCAGCGGGTAGCACCGAGGCACTCGCGGGAGGACACGCTGACCTGGCGCCACGCGCGATCGCTGACGCCCTGGGGGAGGTTATCGCGGTCGCCGTCCTCGGTTTCGCCGGCCCATTCGTGCAGGCGGGCTACCTGGGCGCCAGTGGCGGAGAGCTGGGAGGGGTCCAGGAGGGACTCTTCGGCCTCATCCACGCCGCTGTCGGTCTGCGCGTTATTCACCTTGTTCAGGCAGACGTAGTTGCCGCGGCCTTTTTGGATGGCGAACTCGAGGGGGCGGGGCAGCTCCGGCTCGAGTGCCTTGGCCAGGCGTGGCAGGTCGCGCTCTACCAGCTGGCGCTGCAGGGCAATCGTTGCGGTGGAGACGATGACGGGGTAGTCGGAATCCATGGCCGCGGCGATGCTGGGGATCAGGTAGGCCAGGGACTTACCCGTGCCGGTGCCGGCCTGGACGGCCAGGTGGTGTTCCTTTTCGATAGCCTCGGCCACGGCCTTGGCCATCTTCTGCTGGCCCGGGCGCGGGGCACCGCCGAGGTCGGTGACGGCGAGGCTGAGGAGGTCGAGGACGTTGGAGCTCATACGAAACTGGGTGGACCTTTGCGAAACTTCTAGGCCTTGATATTGCGGATGTGGCGAACCTGCAGGGCGGGCTCGTCGCGGGTGAGAGCCAGGCCTTCCCAGGGCAGGCAAACTAGCTGCTTGGCGCAGTGCTCGCGAGATTCCTCGAGGGTGGGCAGGCCGTCCACGAGCTCGCCGTCGCGCACCATGGGGATGGTCAGCTGGGTGCTTTTCAGCCCTTCGGCCTGGGGCAGTTCCGCACCCAAGGGGAAGGTGACTTCCTCGACGGCCGTGCCGGAGGGGCGGCTAAAGCGGGCGGCATCCTTCGCCCCGCCGAGGCTGGCCTTGCCACGGGAGCGCTTGGCGACGGGCACACCATCTACCTCCACGAGCTTGTAGACCAGCCCCGCGGTGGGCGCTCCAGAGCCGGTAACGACCGAGGTGCCCACGCCGAAGGAATCCACCGGTTCGCTGCGCAGGGCGGCGATGGAGAATTCGTCCATATCGGAAGAGACTACGATCTTGGTGTTTGTTGCGCCCAGGGAATCCAGCTGGTCGCGCACACGGCGGGTCAGCACGCCCAAATCGCCGGAGTCGATGCGCACGGCTCCCAGTTCCGTGCCACCGGCGGCAACGGCGTTTTCTACGCCCTGAGTGATGTCGTAGGTATCCACCAGCAGGGTGGTGTCCGTTCCCAGGGCGGCGATCTGCGCCTTGAAGGCTGCGAGCTCGTCGGGGGTGCCATCCGGACGAGTGTGCAGCAGGGTCCAGGCGTGGGCTGCGGTGCCGGAGGCCGGGATGCCGTACCGCTGGGCGGCTTCCATATTGGAGGTGGCGACGAACCCGGCCAGGTAGGCGGCGCGGGCGGAGGTGACGGCGGCGTATTCGTGGGTGCGGCGTGCGCCCATGTCGACGATGGGACGGTCACCTGCGGCGGTGACCATGCGGGCGGCGGCGCTGGCCACGGCGGAGTCCATGTTCAGGATGGAGAGGATCACCGTCTCTAGGATCACGCATTCGCCGAAGGTGCCCCGGACCGTCAGGACGGGGGAGTGGGGGAAGTACAGCTCGCCTTCGCGGTAGCCGTCGATTTGCCCGGAGAAGCGGAAGTTGCGCAGGTATTCCAGGGTTTCTTCCCGCAGGAAGTCGATGCGATCCAGCTGCTGGTCGGTGAACACGAAGTCGCGCACGGCCTGCAGCACGCGGGCGGTGCCGGCGATCACGCCGTAGCGGCGCTCGTTGGGCAGGCGGCGGGTGAACACCTCGAAGGTGCAGGAGCGGTCGACAGTGCCGTCGAGGATCGCTGCCTCGAGCATGGTGAGTTCGTATTTGTCCGTAAGAAGTGCGGAGGAGCGGGTGCTGTGGGTACTGCTGCGGGTGCTGTATTCGTTCACCCGCTCCATGCTAGTCCACGCTGGACGACGGACCCGGCAGCGAAGATGGCCGATGTGGGTATTCTGGAAAGCATGACTTCCCCAGCCGCTCCCTCCGCTACCCCTGTGGCGGACAAACTGCCAGAAACACTGACGGAGCCCAACCTGCCGTGGATGTGCATCTGTTGGGATGATCCGGTGAACCTGATGAGCTACGTGACGTATGTCTTCCAGACCGTCCTGGGTTACTCGCGCAAGCGCGCCACGGAGCTGATGATGCAGGTGCACACCGAGGGGAAAGCCGTGGTGAGCTCGGGTGAGCGCGACAAGGTTGAAGGGGACGTAAAGAAGCTGCAGACCGCCGGGCTATGGGCGACGATGCAGCGGGCGGACGGGTAGGCGTCAATAAAGAAAGAAGGAACGAACATGCAGCCGTGGACGAAAAAGAACAGCTTGCTGCGCGGGACTCGCTTTAATACGCAGCTAGAGCCACTCGAGCGCGAGATGTTGGGGGATTCGGCGGTGGCTGTCTCCGACAAGCTAATGGAGCGCGCGCGGACTGCGCCGAAGGATGAGTTAGCGGAGATGACGGGCATGGCCAGCGGGCATGCCGATGCGCCGAAAGATCCGGGGCTGGCTCGGTTGCTGCCTAGTTTTTTCCGCGAGGGGGACGAGGAAGTCGATGGCGATGCGGCGCTGACCCGTCAGCTGAACGAGACGGACATCATTAAGACGAAGCTGACGAACCTGCGCTTCGTGGTGGACTACCTGGGGCCGAATGGTTCGGTGAATGTTTCGCTGACGCAGGACGAGGTTCACCCGTGGCTGAGCGCGATTAACGACATTCGCCTGTACCACTCCGCGCAGTACGAGGAGTTCAAGAAGGAGCTTCTCGAGGGGGATGAGAACTCCGATCAAGCGACGGCGGCGCAGAACTACCTGGACTGGCTGGGCTACCACCAGGACAGTCTTTTGTCGGCGATGATGGGTGAATAATGAGCATAGAGTTGTTCGGCTGCCAGCCCGGGCCCGCCAATTCTTTGGCGGACGTGGCGGGCATTGGCGTGGGGCACGCGGTGTGCGAGGACGGCGCGGGGGATTCGGGCGTGACCATGATCGTCGCCCCGAAATCCGCCACTGCCAGCGTGGATGTACGCGGTGGCGGGCCGGGTACTCGCGAGACGGATCTTCTGGCGCCGCACAACACGGTGCAGGCCGTGCACGCTATTGGGCTGTGTGGTGGTTCTGCTTTTGGTCTTGACGCCCTCACGGGGGCAATGGCCGAACTGGAGAGTAGGGGGATCGGCTTCCCCGTGCTGGGTCCGGAGCACCCGGATAAGTTGGTGCCGATCGTGCCGGGGGCCGTGATTTTTGATCTGCTGATGGGGCGCTGGGATTCGCGGCCGGATGCGGCCACGGGGGCGGCGGCGACGGCGGCGGCGCTGGACGCAGTGACTGGAGACGAGGCAAGCTGCGCGGCTGAGCGGGGCGCTTCGGAGCAGAAGGGCTCAGGGCAGGAGGCGCTGAACGGCAACGTCGGCGCGGGGTTGGGAGCCTCGGCTGGCGCGCTGAAGGGTGGCTTTGGGCAGGCCAGCGCCGTGTTCCTCGAAGGCACCCCGCTGGCGGGGGTGACTGTGGCCGTGGGCATTGTGGTGAACCCGCAGGGTGCGGTTTTCGACCCGGCAACCGGCCTGCCGTGGGGACTCGCCGCAGAGCTGAACGGGGAGTTTGCCCGCTATGGGCTGGCCGACGGCCTGGTTGATGGTGAGCCGGTGGAAGCTGAGGGCGTCAATAGATTAAAGAGCAAGAACCTGCTCGGTACGAAGATCACGGCGGACATGTTGGCGCCGAAGCTCAACACGACGATTGGTGTGGTGGCGACCGATGCGCCGCTGACGAAGGCGCAGGCCAAGAGGCTGGCGCTGGCGGGGCACGACGGGATCGCACGGGCGATTCGGCCGGCGCACATGCCGATGGATGGGGACACGCTGTTTGCGCTGGCGACAGGTGAGCACGGCTCGGGGGCTACTGGAGTTGAGAGGGGCGTGGATGACATTGGCATGAGCCTGCTTTCGGCGGTCGCGGCTAACACAGTGGAGCGGGCGATTGTGCATGCCGTCTTGGCGGTGGAATCGGCCTTCGGTGTGCCGAGCTGGCGTGACGTGGTGAAAGGGACATAATGAAGGGTGAGAGCCGTGGCTGAGGCTGCAGAGGCTGCTGAGACTAACGTACAGGCGGCGCAGGCGAATAACGCACCGATCGGAGTGTTCGATTCGGGTGTGGGCGGGCTGACGGTGGCGCGCGCCATTGTGGACCAGCTACCGCACGAGAACCTGGTGTACATCGGGGACACGGCTAACTCTCCATACGGGGACAAGCCTCTGGCGCGGGTGCGCGAGCTATCGATTGGGATTGCGGACACCTTGGCGGAGCGCGGCTGCAAGATGATTGTGGTGGCGTGCAATTCTGCCTCGTCGGCGTTTATTCGCGACGCGCGGGAGAGGTATTCGATTCCGGTGGTTGAGGTGATCCTGCCTGCGGTGCGGCGCGCGGCGGCGGCGACCCGCAACGGCAAGATCGGTGTGATCGGCACCCAAGCGACGGTGAGTAGTAGGTCCTACCAGGATCTTTTCGCGGCGATCCCGGGGGTCGAGGCGTATGCGCAGGCCTGTCCGCAGTTTGTGCCCTTTGTGGAGCGCGGCATGACCAGCGGGCGACAACTGATGGGGCTGGCGGAGAACTATCTGGCGCCGTTGAAAGCCGAGGGGGTGGATACAGTGGTGCTGGGGTGCACGCATTATCCGCTGTTGGCCGGGGTGGTGCAGCTGGTGATGGGGGATGACGTCACGCTGATTAATAGCGCCGAAGAGACGGCGAAGACTGTTTATAGGACGCTATCGGAACAGGGGTTGCTGGCGGATGAGGATCCGGGGCGGGCGGTGGACCTTTCCTTCGAGTCGACGGGGGATCCGCAGAGGTTCGCGAAGCTGGCTGGGAGGTTCCTGGGGCCGGCGATTAGTTCGGTATCACAGATCCCGGAGATGGTCCGCTAGCGCTTAGGGTTCTCTTATGTGAGGTGCCCAGGGGTTTTGCTAATTATAGAACTATTGTCCCGGTTGTTCCTGAGTCGCTTATTCAGCTATGCTACAGGGGTACTCTTAGGATGTTTTTCGCTTATCGAACCGAATTTTAGTGAGTTTTCAGCTTTTAGTAGGCGCCCGGCCTGTTGCGGGTCTTAGAAAAGGGAATCTGACAGACGGCAGGCGCGCTCAAGCTTTTTCAGGAAGGACCGAGGAATGAATTCCTCTCAGAACAAGGTTTCACGGCAGAATGTGCGTAAGAGTGCGGCCGCACTGTCTGCCATCACCCTCGCGCTGGGCTCACTCAGCATCTTTGCCCCCAGCGACTTCGCGCCCGAGGCCACCGCAGCCACGTTCACGGGCGGCATCCGCGACAAGTCCGGCGCGGTGGAGAAGGATGCTCAGAAGGCCTCCGACCTGCCGGCCGGTTCGTGTACTGTCTCGGAAAGCACTCAGAGTGGCAGCCAGGCTGGTTTCAGCTGGTATACCTCTGAGCCGGTTGCGGAGAGCCCCGACAAGAAAGCCTGGGGCCTGAGCGTCGCCTTTGACAACTCGAAGGACCGCACGTTCGCTGACTGGGGCTTTACCAATTCAGGCAACATGGGTGCGTACCTCGATAAGGCTCAAATTCCCGCTACGGACGCGGGTAAGACCTTTGTTAACAAGGTAGTCACGCACAAGGCCGACGAAATCCTCGGTATTACTGCTTCTAGGACTCAGCGAAACCTGAACCTCAACGCGGAACTGACCGATGCGAAAGTCAAGCAGTTCGCTGAGGCCACTGCCGCGAACCCGGTACGTTATGCCTGGCAGGGCAACTATAAGCAGGAGAATCCCGACCCAAAGACTAGGGCCACCCGGGGAGAATCCGCAGCCTTTACGGCCGTCGTGAACCCGTGGCCGAGCGAGAACATCGAATGTAACCCGATCACGGTGTCGTGGGAGAACTTCGAGAAGCACGTCATCGTTGCAGGTGCTGAAACTAAGGTCGGTAAGATCAACGTTCCTGCTGTGCAGAACGGTGGCACTGACGACTCTATGTCCCGCATGGTTGTGGAGGCCTACGATGGCAACGGCCAGTTCATCGGCACCACAGACCCAGCGGCCTCCGGTGGCACCAAGAACCTGCGTATCGATGAAGCGACAGGCGACGTCTACTTCACCTGGCCTGAGTACCGCGGTACTGACCTGGCAACTGACAAGAACGTGAACTTCTCCGTTCTGGCAAAGCCTCGCAGCGTGGACCAGCTCCAGGCTGCTGCTAAGAGCAACAATGAATTTATCGGGCACGACGGAGCCTTCGACAGCTCCAACTCGCTGACGCGCTACAACAAGGCGAACGTCATCGACTCCAAGGCGTTCTCCCTGGACGACACCGAGTACCACTCCCCGAAGTACGACAAGACCGACGCCAAGATCATCTCCGGTGTCGATAGCGCTACCGGCCCGCTTGCTACCGAGCCGCAGAAGGTCACCTTCACCCAGACCCCTGACCTGATCAAGGAGCTGGCCAAGAAGAAGGGTGACGGCGGCTTCGAGGCCAAGGTTGAGCTGGACGAGAAGTACGTCTACGACGGCTGGACCGTCGAGATGGACGAGAACTACAACGTCACCGTGACCGCTCCGGAAAACCCGAAGCCGGGTAGCTTTGCGCGCCCGAAGATCACCGTCGAGTACTCCAACGGCTCTACCGATGAGCTTGAGCTGTTCGTGGTTGTTGACCCGAACAATACCCAGGTCACTGACCTGGTGCGTCCGGGTCTGTCCAAGGGCAAGGTGAACGAGGAAATCACTGCTCAGATTGGATTGAAGCCAATCATGAAGGGCCACAAGGCAGTTCACCCAGCCAAGTACGAGATTGATCCGGCGACCGTGCCGGCAGGTTGGACTGTCACGGTCGATGCCACCGGCAAGGTCACCGCGAAGGCGGACGACACCGTCGCACCGGGCACGATCATCACCCCGAAGGTGAAGGCAACCTACCCGGACCAGACCACGGATGAGATCGAGACCCAGTTCCAGGCGATCGTCGACATCAAGATCCCAACCTACGACACGGTCACTGGTCAGCCGAACGCGAGCGTCAGCCTCACGCCCGAAATCCCGGAACGCGGTTTGAGCGGCAACACGACCGATGAAGCCCCGACGCGCTACACCTTTGAGGACGGCACGAACCAGACCACCCTCACCAGCAAGGATGGCAAGACATGGACCGTCTACGTCGACGAGAAAACTGGTGAGATTACGACCACGATTCCGAAGGGTGCGCAGGAAGGCGACATCCTGAACGTTCCGGTCCAAGCTCACTACAGCGCTGAAGGCAAACAGAAGCCTCAGACTGTTGTTGGCACTGTCGTCGTCATAAAGGGTGACATTAAGGCGAACTACAACGTCCAGACCACCGCTCCTGGCCAGGAAGTGAAGCACCAGGTTGAAGACGCGCCTGATGGCTCCACGTTCTCCTTTGGTCGAAAGGACGGCAAGCCGGTTCTTACTCAGGAAGTCAACGGTTGGAAGTACACCATCAACCCGAAGACCGGTGAAGTTTCCTCCACCCCGCCGGCTGATGCCAAGCCGGGCGACAAGAACACCATCACGGTGACCGTTAACGCTCCGGGTGGTTTGACCACCCAGACACCGGTCACCACCGTGGTCAAGCTGACCAACAGCTGGGAGTCTGAGCCGGTTGTACCGTCCCAGACGGTCTACCCGGGTGGTACGGCGACGTCACCGATTGGCGTCGAAAAGCCTGCCGAAATCAACCTTGATCCGGACAAGCCGTTCACCATCGATCCGAAGGGCAAGGGTCTTGAGGCCACGGGTGAGAACAACGAGTTCGGCAACCCGACCTACAAGGTGAAGACCGCTAACGGCGACTGGATTGTCGGCCTGGATGACAAGGGCAACGTCATCTCGACCGGACCGGAGACCGCGAAACCGGGCGACAAAATCGACGTTCCGGTCATCGTGACCTACGAGGACGGCTCGAAGGACAACACGACCGCGACCGTGAACGTCATCGACGTCCCGAAGCGTGAGGTTCCGTTCCAGGTCGAGTACAAGTACGACGACTCCATCCCTGCCGGCGAGTACAAGGTTGAGACCAAGGGTGAGCCGGGCGCCGAGAAGATGAAGAAGGACGGCACCTGGGAACGCACCAAGGAGCCGGTCAACGAGGTCGTCGTCGTCGGCACCAAGCCTGCCGAGAGCGCGAAGGACGTTTCTTGGACGTTCCCGATCCCGTACCCGACCGAGGTTCGCGAGAACCCTGACCTGAAGCCGGGCGAGATGAAGGTCATCCAGGAAGGCGAGAACGGCGAGCGGACCTACAAGGCTAAGTTCACCTCCAAGGGCGACCAGGCCTCGGTAAGCGAGTCGAAGGTAACCAAGAAGCCTCAGCCCCGCATCATCGAGGTCGGCCCAGGTATCCCTGATCAGGAACTGACCAGCAAGAAGACCCAAGAGGTACCGTTCGAGATCGAGTACGTCTACGACGACACCCTCGAGTCCGGCGAGCAAGTTGTCGACGAAGAGGGCGTTCCGGGTGAACAGACCATCACCTCCACCCAGAAGATCAAGGACGGCAAGCCGGACGGTGAGCCGACCATCAACATCGAGCAGACCAAGGCACCGAAGAACGCGAAGATCCGCATCGGTACTAAGACCACCGGTGAGAACGTTGAGACCGTTAAGTCTGAGGTTCCGTTTGGTGTGAAGGTCGAGTTCGACCCGAACATGTCTGCTGGCACGTCCGAGGTTGTGACCGAGGGTGTTCCTGGCGAGAAGACGGTGACGATCAAGCGCGACATCACCAACTCCAAGCCGGGTGACCCGCAGATCAGTGAGGAAATCACCAAGCAGCCTGTTGACCAGGTCATCAAGGTCGGCACCAAGCCGTCTGAGGCATCCGAGAAGGTCACCTGGACTGCCCAGGTTCCGTTCGAGGTTGAGACTCGTCCGAACCGGGAGCTGAAGCCGGGTGAGATCAAGGTCGTCCAGAAGGGCGTGCCTGGCGAGAAAACCTACACCGCTGACTTCACTGCCAAGGGCGACCAGGCAACGGTCACCCCTGAGGAGAAGCAGACCAAGGACCCGGTTAACGAGATCATCGAGTATGGCCCTGCGCTCGGGGAAGATGAGCTTGTCACCACTGTGAAGAAGCCAGTTCCTTTCGATACCGAGATCGTCTTCGACGACTCTCTCGAAGAGGGCAAGCAGGAAGTGAAGCAGGTCGGTCGACTCGGTGAGGACACCGTCACTTCCACCCAGAAGCTCGTGGATGGTAAGCCGTCTGGCGACCCGGTTGTGGAAACGAAGCGCACCGAAGAGCCGATCAAGCAGATCATCCGCGTCGGTACGAAGACCACCGGTACGAACACCGAGACCTTCACCACTGAGGCTCCGTACAAGGTCGTTGTGAAGTATGACCCGAACATGCCTGCTGGTGAGTCCAAGGTGACCACTCCGGGTGTTCCGGGTGAAAAGACGGTGACGATTACCCGCAACATCACTAACTCGCAGCCGGGTGACCCGACGATCTCTGAGAAGATCACGAAGCAGCCTGTCGACGAGGTCATCACCGTTGGCACCAAGCAGGCCACGGCTACCGACAAGGTGGAGTGGACTGAGCCGATCCCGTTCGGCACCACTCTTCGTCCGAACCCGAATCTGAAGCCTGGCGAGATCAACGTTGTCCAGGAAGGCAAGAACGGTGAGGCTTCCTACGCCGCGACGTTCACCGGCACCAACG
Organism: Corynebacterium sp. c24Ua_83; assembly: GCF_039907245.1. Taxonomy (NCBI): domain Bacteria; kingdom Bacillati; phylum Actinomycetota; class Actinomycetes; order Mycobacteriales; family Corynebacteriaceae; genus Corynebacterium; species Corynebacterium sp. c24Ua_83. Next base: position 31,012 of record NZ_JASBOI010000019.1, read on the forward strand.
GTGAGGCGCAGGTTGCGGAGGTCAAGGCTCGCACCGAACCGGTCGAGCAGATCATCGAGTACGGTCCGACTAAGGATCCTCAGGAGTCTTCGGTCGTAACCAAGACTGAAAAGCCGGTTCCGTTTGAGACCACGATCATCTTCGATGACACTCTCAAGGCCGGTGAGCAGGTCGTCGTTAAGCAGGGCGAGCTGGGTACTGAGGTTGTCACCTCCACCCAGAAGATCGTGGACGGCAAGCCTTCCGGCGAGCCGACCGTGACCACTGAGCGCACTAAGGAACCGACAAACGCGGTTATCCGCGTCGGCACCAAGACCGAGAACACTCACACCACTGAGTCCGAGGTCGCAGTGCCGTTCGAGACCGAGGTCATCTACGACGACACTATGGAAGCCGGTACGTCCGAGGTGGTCCAGGAGGGCAAGCCGGGCAAGGACAAGGTCACCACGACCCAAACCATCGTGAACTCGCAGGTCACGGACACCAAGACCGAGCGCGAGCGCGTGACCGAGCCGGTTAAGAAGATCATCAAGATCGGTACGAAGATCGCGACGGACTCCACGACGGTTGAGTGGACCGAGAACACTCCGTTCGAGATCGAGGTTCGCCCGAACTCGGACTTGAAGGCCGGCGAGCACCGGGTTCTCCAGGAAGGCAAGCCAGGAGAGGTAAAACACACCGTTACGGTGACCTCCGAAAACGGTCAGATCACCAAGAGCGACCCGACTACGGAGACCATCAGCGATCCGGTCAAGCACATCATCGAGGTTGGTACCAAGTGCGACTGTGAGCCCCCGAAGGATCCGGAGAACCCGAATAACCCTGAGGACCCGAAGGA